>JBJFCM010000031.1:10727-18042 GCA_051888955.1 Lachnospiraceae bacterium
CTTTCCGTAACGGAATTCGTGATTTCTGTCAATCCCTAAACGGAAGTGGAAATGTCCGGTTTTGATAAATTTGACCAGAAACTATAAAAACAGTTAGGATAAGATGCAAAGTAGGAGATTATATGAAGAGAAAGTTGTTGGCATGTATGATGATGATCAGTGTATTTTTGGGAGGCTGCGGCGCTGACGGGACGGCAGGGATAGAGGAGACGAGCGCTGTGGCAGAGAGCACGCAAAGCGAGGTGTCGGGCACGGCGTCTGTGGCATCGGACACAACAGCAGAAGAAAGCAGCCGGGATGGTGAAGCAGTCCCGGAAGAACTGACGATAGCGGATATTTCTTCCATGGAACTGGTGAGCGGCATGAAGATAGGCTGGAATCTGGGCAATACCCTGGATGCTTCCGGCGGACTCGGGGTCAGCTCGGAATTTTCCTGGGGAAATCCCAGAACAACGCAGGAGATGATAGATGCGGTATTGGACCAGGGCTTTAATGTGATCCGTATTCCGGTCACCTGGAGCGGGCATATCTGGGGAGCGGATGGATACCGTATTCAGGAGGAATGGCTGGACAGAGTACAGGAAGTGGTGGATTATGCCTATGACCGAGGCGCTTATGTGATTTTGAATACCCATCATGAGGACTATCTGTATCCTTCTGAAGAGCAGAAGGAGGCAGGAGCGGAGGAGCTGGCAGCGGTCTGGACGCAGATTGCCATCCGTTTTAGAGACTATGATGAAAGGCTGATTTTTGAGGGCATGAATGAACCGAGGAAAATCGGTACCAGTGTGGAATGGACAGGCGGAGATACAGAAGGACAGGAAGTGGTGAATTATTATGCCCAGGTCTTCGTGGATGCCGTGCGTGCCACAGGCGGCAACAATACGCTGCGCCATCTCATGATACCGGGCTATGCGGCTTCTTCCAGCAGTACGGCCCTTAGGGCAATTGTGCTTCCGGATGATGACAAGCTGATTGTATCGGTACATGCTTATATTCCCTACAATTTTGCATTGAACACGGCAGGAACTGCTACATGGAATGAGGATACGAAGGACATTGATACGCTGATGGGGCTTTTGGATGAATTGTTCATCAGTCAGGGTGTGCCGGTTATTATCGGAGAATTCGGTGCTATGAATAAGGAGAATGAAGCGGAGAGAGTGGAGTGGGCCACTTATTATGTAACCAAGGCCAAAGAGATAGGTGTTCCCTGCGTATGGTGGGATAACAATACCTTTACCGGTGAGGGAGAGAACTTTGGGCTGCTGGACAGAACCACCTTGGAGTTTCCCTATCCGGATTTGCTGAATGCGCTGATGCAGGCTGCAGAGAAGTAATGAAAAATGAAACGGCATAAATATTCCATATGATATTGCAGAAAATATAGTAGCAGTCACAAAATCAACAGGTGCAGAATACAGCACGGAAATGAGGTTAAGATGGAAAATGAAATGCCGTTAGGATTGGGCTTTGGACTTGCTATGAATGAAAAAGCAATGGAAAATTTTGCAGGCATGGATGTGAGCGAAAAGGCCAGGGTGATAGAGAGTGCAAAGAACGCACATTCCAAGGAACAGATGGAAGGTATCGTCAGTGATATCGCAAAAGGGACAGCTTTTTAAGCTGTCCTTTTTAGATTGCGGGCTGCGTATTAAAATTTCGGATAAGTGCTGCGGAACTCCTCTAAAAAGAGCTTTGCGGCGCCGTTGTTTCCGCCGTCTTTATGATAATAGAAATATTCATTGAAATGCACAGATTGATTTGACAGGCCAACCATAAAAATATTGCCCGGAATCATATTTTTAACATAGCGTGGGATAATGGCAATCCCCTTCCCGATGGAAACCATGAACAGTGCGGTGGCCAGATTGGGGGCAGGAATGTAGTTCACCTGGTCATGGGTATATTTTTTCACTAACAGCCAGTTTTTGGCATAAGGGCCAAAAAGTTCGTTGGCAAAAGGTACAATAATGGTTTCGCCTGCCAGCTCTCTTATTTGTAATAAGGATTTGGAAAGCAACGGGTGACCCGGATAGAGAGCCGCATAAGTGCCGTGGCTTTGCAGCAGTGCGACCTCAATGTCTTCCGGAAGTTGCTGGTATTCGCAGGGCGTAAACACAAAGTCATATTTTGATAATAATTCTGATGGTGTACCATCTGAAATAATCTGGAATCGTACGTCAATATTGGGGTAGTGTTCCATGAAACGGCCCATAAAGATCTGAATATGTGACGCATAAGCCAGTTCTATGGCGCATGCAATCTGCAACGTTCCTTCTATGGGCAGATTTTGAATCTGCACCAGGTTAACGGCATGATTACACTTTTCAATCAGCTTTGGAGCTTCACCTGCCAGCAGTTCTCCTGCCGGTGTAAGCGATACCCCGTGTGTGTTTCGGATGAAAAGTGGCTGTCCCAATTCTTTTTCCATATCCATAATATGCTTGGAGAGAACTGACTGGGAAATATAAAGTGTCTCAGCAGCCGAACTATAATTCAGACTGTGGGATAAGACAAGAAATTCATAAAGCTTTTCGGTGTTCATGGGCAGAGGTCTCCTTGACAAATTTCAGGAATTCTTTTACAAAATGCTGTACTTCCGGCCGAATGTTGGTTTTCTTTACAAACAGGGAGGAAGGCGCAGAGTAGGTAATATCATGCAGCGGCAAGGTAACGGTGTTGGGAGGAGCATCCATGGCGCTGAATGGTGTCAGCATCAGTCCCTTTCCAATGGGAACTAACAGCTTGTATAATCTGGCAGAGGATTCTGTTTCATAAATGGAGTAATGGATTTTGGCTGCTGTAATATTTTCTATCTGGAAATTCCGGATACAATTCTCAGAGGATTTGGGATAGAGAATAAAGCATTCCTGATCCAGGTCGCGCATCGATACGGACGAATGATTTGCCAGTCGGTGGCCGACAGGTAATACGACATACTGGTGGGCTACACTCAGCGTGTACCGATGGATGTTTTCGAAGGCTATGTGGGACATGACAGGTGCAAAGTACATGTCAACAAGATCGTGATTGAGCCCTTCTTCTATAGAACAAAAGGAATCGTCCATAATATCGAGCTTTATAGTGGGCTGACGTTGATTTACCATGTCAAGATAGGGGCCAAGATAAAAGGGAAGTCCTGAACCGGCTACTGCAATACGGATGTGATTATAGGGAGTCTGGCTGAAGGACGTAATCTCTGCTTTCAAGTGATGGTAGCTGGAGACGATTTCCACGGCATCCACATAAAAGCGTTCGCCCGCTTCGGTCAGCTCTACCCCCGTATTTGTTCTTGTAAATAGTGTGGAATTCAGGCTCTTTTCTAAACTTAATAATCGTGCACTTAAGGTTGCAGGAGAAATGGAAAGCTCTTCTGCAGCTTTTTTTATGCTTTTTTTATCTGCAACTGTAACAAATTCCTGCATTCTATCAAAATCCATCACATGCCTCCTTAAAATTGGAATAATAAAAATAATATACTATGAAAGGATTCTCTTGTCAAATGGAAAGAAAACAGAATAAAAAGCAGTAAAAAACCAGATTTTTTTAATAAAAAATAATGAAAACAGCAAATGGAAACAAAAAAATAGAATAACAAAAGAGAAAAAGGGAGTATTAGAAAGGGAACATGGATGATACACTTTAGGTAGAAAAAGGAGGGTTACCTATGAAAAAGAAATTATTAGGTTTATTGCTTGTAGCAACAATGACAGTTTCTCTACTGACCGGATGTGGTTCGGGTTCTTCTGATACATCCGGAGAAAAAGGCGGAGCAGATGGCTCGGGACTTATTGGTGTGTGTATGCAGAATATGTCCAGCTCGATTTCAGAGCTGGAAGCAGAGGCATTGAAGGAAACCTTTGAGCAGCAGGGTTATGAAGTGTCCGTACAGGATGCAGGGGATGATGTGTCCAGGCAGGTGTCACAGGTTCAGAACTTTATTCTGCAGGGAGCGGATATGATAGTTGTTCTTCCTTGCGAGATTGAAACCCTGGAGGACAGTCTCATCGAAGCCAGAGAAGCCGGTATCAAGGTAGTGATTTCCGGTGGTACAGGTTCTATTTCAGAGGATGCATATGATGCCGTATCAGCTGATGATGAGTATGTAATCGGTATGTGGGTCGCTTCCATTACCAAAACCTGGGTAGAGGAAAATCTGGATCCGAATGGAGACTGGACAGTACAATTTATCAATTCAACCATCAGTGAGGATGCGATTGAAAGATGTACCGGAGAGTTTCAGATTATTGAGCCTTACCTGAAGAACTATGCCGGTGAATATGTCAATGAGCTTTGGGAGGTTGTGGATGAGTCTGAAAAGATAGAAAACCCTGTATACTGCGAAGCTGTTGCCAAAAGAGTAGAGGCATCAGGCGGGCTTACTGCTGTTACGACAGAGTCAGATATTTCAGGGGACAACAGAAGCGTCGTTGCCAGTGTTATGACAGAGGATCCCAATGCAAGAGTCTTTATCAGTTACAATTCCCTGGTTTCCA
Source organism: Lachnospiraceae bacterium (assembly GCA_051888955.1). Lineage (GTDB taxonomy): Bacteria > Bacillota > Clostridia > Lachnospirales > Lachnospiraceae > Acetatifactor. The sequence goes on from JBJFCM010000031.1 coordinate 15,227, forward strand.
CAGCAGGAAGTACCTATGTTCTTGATACATATCCGGATCAGGCTGAGGAATTTGCATTTTTCTCTGCAGGTGTAATGGGAGATGAATATGAATATCTGGTTGGCGCTACAGGCGAGGGAGCCGGAACGGAGTCCGTATTCAGGGGTGCCTGCCAGTTTGGCGGCGGTGATGCGGCTGCAACGCTGGCTGCTTTGGCAGACGCAGTACTAAATGGTGAAGAAGGCGTTGACTATGGTAAGTCCAATCCCAACAGTATTGGTCTTTTTTATCCGATTGCTGCTGAAACGAACAATGGAGTTGCAGAGCTTGTTTTCTTTGATTCCCCGACCGTTATGACAGCTTACACCTATGCGGATATTATCGCATTGAATCCGAAGGTATACTGGGACTCTGTCAACGGTTATAACGAAAGTGCAGCACCGGCGGATTTGGCAGGTGCAGGTGCTCCTGCAGACATGCCGGCAGCTCCGGAAGGTGCAACCGTATATGTCTATGAAAATCAAGGTGCAATGGGACCGGAAACTCTGGAGTTTGATTTATATGAAGATGGCACATGCCGGTTCTTCCTTCCCGGAAATGCAATGATTACGGATGTATACGCAGGAACCTACACAATGGAGGGAACGACTGTTACCATTACGGGACTTAAAAATGTAGATACTACTTCTTCCTATACAACACCCGGACTTTGGGGCTTCATTGATGCTGTGTCAGGTGATGCGGTAATTGAAATCGATGAGGCAGCCGGCACCTTTACACCGGCAGAATAAAGAACAAAACATAAGTGTTTTAGGAAAGGAGGAAGAATTTCATGCTTAGATTGGAACATATTTCCAAGACCTATCCGGGAGTTTGCGCCCTAAAAGATGTGTCTTTGGAATTTAAGCAGGGTGAGATTCATGCCTTGTTAGGGGAAAACGGTGCCGGAAAATCTACGCTGATTAAGATTATTGCAGGTGCAATCGAACCGGATGGCGGCGGAAAGATTATTTTTGATACGGAAGAATTTGAACATATGACTCCGGCACAGTCCGCGCAGAAAGGCGTGGCTGTCATCTATCAGGATATCAATCTGGTAACGCCGATGACGGTAGCGGAAAACATATACATGGGACGTAAAATGAATTCCTATTACAGCAAGAAAAAGCTCAATAAAATGGCACAGGAGCTTTTCGATGAATATGGCTTTGAACTTAATCCGGCTGCTCCGGTACTTACGCTTTCCCCAGCGGCCCAGCAGATGGTCGTAATTGCAAAAGCCATTTCAAATGATTGCAAAATTATGATTATGGATGAGCCGACAGCTCCGTTAGCAGCCCATGAAGTAGACATTCTTTTTAACATCATAAGAAGACTGAAGGAAAAGAATGTAACCGTAATCTACATTTCCCACCGCATGGAGGAGGTGTTCGAGATTACGGAGCGCATTACGGTACTGCGGGACGGTGAGTTCATCAAGACAATCGATACAAAGGATACCAACAGACAAGAGCTGGTCAACCTCATGGTGGGACGGGAACTGAATGAAACCTTCCCGGAGAGAAAGGCCCAAAAAGGCGATGTCCTTCTGGAAGCCAGGAATCTGACAGGAAACAGTGTTGAGAATATCAGTTTCCGGCTGCATAGAGGAGAAATACTCGGATTTGCCGGCTTGGTGGGCTCCGGGCGTTCCGAAACTATGGAGCTGATAGCCGGAGCCAAGCCTCTTGAAAGCGGAGAAATCTTACTGAACGGAAAACCTGTCAGAATCAATTCCCCGGCAAAGGCAATCAAACTGGGAATTGGCCTTATTCCGGAGGATAGAAAGGAACAGGGCGTAATCCTGCATAACACGGTACTGTTTAACACCTCATTATCGGGTATTGACAAGGTGACAAAAGCCGGTTTCATCAGTAAGAAGAAAAACGAAGAGCTGGCTGAGAAGTATAGGAAAAGCCTTCAGATTAAAGTGCCCCATATCCGGCAGATGGTCGTGAATCTTTCCGGCGGTAATCAGCAGAAGGTGGTTCTGGCCAAGACGCTGGCTGCAGACCCGGATGTCATCATATTCGATGAGCCTACAAAGGGAATTGATGTAGGGGCAAAGAATGAAATCTATGAGATTATGAACCGGTTAGCGGAAGAAGGAAAGGGAATTATTATGATCTCTTCCGATATGGAGGAAATTCTGGGAATGTCAGACCGTATTATCGTCCTGTATGAAGGAATGGTATCCGGGGAGCTTTCGAGAGATGAGTTTTCTCAGGAAAAGGTGCTTGAAAAAGCATCCGGTATGTAAGGAAAGGAGCCAAAATGAAAAACAAATCCTGTAAAAGCAAGCTAAAGGCAGCAGGGTCCTATATCTATCGTGAAGGTACTGTGTATATGATCCTGATTGTTTTAGTGATTTTCTTCTCAATTTTTAATCCGCTTTTCTTATCATCCAGAAATTTATATAACATGCTGACACAGAGCACATACGTTATCATTGCCGGCATGGGTATCTGTTTTGTTATGATAAGCGGCGGTATTGATCTTTCGGTAGGTTATCTTATGTCGGTTTGCAGCTGTACTGCGGCAATCATGATGCTGGATCATGGCCTTCCTGTGTGGACAGTCTGGCCGGTATGCATTGTCGTGGGTGCGCTTATGGGAACCCTGAACGGTTTCTTATCTGCAAAGCTTAAGCTGTTCCCGCTGGTCATCACCATCGGTACAACAGAGGTTTTCAAGGGTATTGCTTACACCATGACATCCTCCAGAACCTTTTCAGGCATGCCAGACAGCTTCCGTGCTCTTTACAAGACCAAGTTCTTAGGTCTGCCGTTGGATGTATA
>JBJFCM010000032.1:0-2458 GCA_051888955.1 Lachnospiraceae bacterium
GACGTGACCGCAGCCGCCTCTTCCTCCGTCTGCGTGTCCGCCTGTATATCTGTCTGGATATCTGCCTGTGTTTCTACGCCCGCCTGCGTATTGTCAGATGCACAGCCAGGCATGGCGAATGCCATGCCCAGTATGCACAAGATTGCAATAAATCTTTTCTTCATAATGAAAGCCCCCACCTTTCTAGCCTTTTACCGCACCGGCCATACCGTTTGCATAAAACCTCTGTGTAAGCAGGAATACAGCAGCGATAGGTATAGAAATCAACACTGCACCTGCTGCAAAACTGGTATACCAGCTATTGATATACTCCTTCTCCAGCATCTTCCAAAGACCGATTGCAACAGTGTAGTACTGCGACTCAGCACGGCAGATAACCTTCGCGAAAATGAAATCGGTCCAGGGCGCCATAAAGGATGTCAACACCGTATAGACAATAATCGGTTTACTTAAAGGTACTGTAATCTTGGTAAAAACCTGCCATTTGGTAGCACCATCCAGAAATGCTGCCTCGTCTAACGCTCTCGGAATCGTATCGAAGAAGCCCTTCGCCACATAAAATGTCAGCCCTGCACCGCCTGAGTATACCATAACCAGCGCCACACGGATCATGGCACCCTCTGAAAGACCAAGGACCTTCAAAATATAATAGACAGCTACCATGGACATAAAGCTTGGAAACAGTGTCAATATCATGGCCAGGTTCATAAACGGCTTTCTGAATCTAAAACGCAGCCTGGACATACAATATGACACGCTCAGTACCATAAAGGACGAAATGATACAGGAAAAAATAGCGATAATCAGGGTGTTCTTGAACATCTGCGGGAAATTCAGCACCGTTGTGTCCTGAAACAGTTTCACATAATTGTTGATGGTATACCCCTTAGGGAAAAAGGAGGATACATAGGAGCCCGGTTCTGCCCTAAAGCTGGTCATCAATACCCAGAAAATCGGGAATAACCAAATAACTGCCAGTATTGCCAACAAAATGTGTACCAGTGAGTTTGTAATGAATTTCTTCGTTTTTGCTGATTTCTGTTTTTTCTTCATTATTGGAATCCCTCCTCGTCTTTATATGATGCGGTATTCCGATAAGTTACCAGGGCTACAATTGCAAGTGCGATAAAGGTCAGGATACCGATAACTGCACCAAGGTTGAAATACTGCTGGTCTACAGTCAGCTTATACAGCCAGGTAACCAAAAGGTCTGTCTTTCCTGCGGAGTTCCCGACAGGAGTAGGCGCACCTCCGGATAACAGATAGATAACATTGAAGTTGTTGACATTGCCCGTAAACTGCGTAATCAAATACGGTGTCATAACGAACATCATGTATGGTAACGTAATTTTAAAGAAGGTTACAAATGCATTGGCACCGTCCACCTTGGCTGATTCGTACAGCTCTGACGGAATATTCTGCAGAATACCCGTTGCCTGCATGAGGGTGTAGGGAATACCTACCCACAGATTTATCACAATAACCGTCACCCTTGCCCATGTAGCATTGGTCCAGAATGGCAGGGACTCATCGATAATGCCAAGGGATTTTAACAATACATTTACTGCACCTTCCTGGTTCAGCATAGTACGCATAATCAAAAGAGATACAAACTGCGGCACTGCTATGGAAAGAATAAAGCAAAATCTCCAAAAGCTCTTGAATCTGGTACCCTTCCGGTTAATGAGTATCGCCAAAATCATACCTAATATATAGTTTAGTCCGGTGGCCAGGACTGCCCAAATCAGAGTCCATCCAAGTACCGACCAGAATTGTTGTCCAATAGAATCACTAAAACTTAAAACCTTTTTAAAGTTGGCAAGCCCAACCCAGTCAAACAGTACCAAATGGTTATCTACCTTACTGTAATTGGTAAATGCCATACTTATCATAAAAATCAGCGGCAAAACTGTAAAAGCGACAATACCCGTAAGAGGAACTGCCATCATCAGATTCTGCAGGTTGCCGTTAAACAAATCCTTTATATCATCCAGGAAGGAATTGACATGCTTTCCTTCTTTTGTGAGACATTGTGCCTTATAGGCACTCTTTACGCTGCTTCTCCAAAACAGAATAAACAGAAAGGTCAGGAATACGGTTACCACGCCATAAAGCAAAATCAGCACCGAATTATGTCCGGCCCTATATTCATAGATACCTTTTGCTTCATTCCAGATTTCTTCCTGCTCAAGCCAGCCCAAAGAAGGCAGCATATACAGATTGTAGAAACCGCTTTTCACCATAAAAACAATATAGGCAATTTCTACCGCTAAAAACAGAAAGCCCTTCACGAACTGTCTATAGATAATATTTCCTGCGCCACAAATGATGAAAGAAAGCTTTGTAGCAATATCCCCCTTTTTCAAAGCCGCCCCCAGCGTATAGGGCGTTGCAAATTCATTTACCCTTTTTTTCCTTTTGCCTGCTTCTCTACCCACGAGCATGCCCTCCTTTTTGC
>JBJFCM010000032.1:2558-3731 GCA_051888955.1 Lachnospiraceae bacterium
ACATCGGAAGCGATTGCAGGATCAGCCAGTACAGTGGTATTGGTAGGAAGGATGTTTCTCATCTCATAGTGAGCCTTCTGTGCTTCCTCACCGCCCAAGTAAGCTGCCAGCGCAACTGCTACTTCCATATCATCACAGTTCGGGTTCACGCCGATTGCCTTGGAACCGAAGAATGCCTTCAGGCTCTTGTCTTCGCCATCAATATGGATGGTAGGAAGTTCGGCAGCACCAACATTCTCTTCCCCGATTGCCTTTACCACGTTAGCGTAGTCCCATGAACCGGAGAACATTGCTACTACGGAACCGTCTGCAAGACCTGCAAGGCCTTCTCCGGCACCATCATTTACGAAGTTGGGATTGGCTGCCAAATCTACCAGATAATTGGTCACTGCTACTGCCTTGTCACCGCCAAAGTCGATACCTGCTGCTTCATCGGTACCGTCACCGAACAGGGTACATCCGTTCGCTGCATAGAAGGATGCAATGTACCAGCTGTTGCTCAGAGGGAATGCTACCTTGCCTTTTTCCAGCATGGTTTCCAGGCTCTTAACATCATCTTCGGAAAGTACGCTCTTGTTGTAGTACATGAACCAGGTATTCGTGGTAAACGGCACACCGTAAACAGAACCATCTATGGTTACAGAATCCACCAGCGCCTGGGACATATTGTTCTGTACATACTCAAGAGTAGAACCACCCAGCTTTGCAATACCGTTTGCTGCAATCAGGTCTGTCAGATTGTCGTTTGCAAACATATATACATCTGCTGCTGCCTCAACGTCCTGTGTAACGGTAGCTTTTGCATCACCTTCAGCACATACACCATAAGTAAAGGTGATGTTCCATTCCGGATGAGCTTCGTTGAACTGCTCGCACATGGTTGCTAACCAGTTGTTTCCCTCTGCCTGATCCTCTGAAGGCGCCCATACTGTAAGTGCTACATCTTTTGTCTCTGCAGATGTATCTGCAGGTGTGCTCTCATTTGTTGTGGTACCTGCTGCAGAGCTTGTGTCTGTGTTAGCAGGTGCGTTTGTTCCATTGCCGCATCCGGCCATTGTTGCTACCATGGCTGTTGCCATAAGTAATGCTAATGCTTTCTTTTTCATAACTTGTTTCCTCTCCTTTTCCTTTTTTAATACGTTGTTAGCATCTATATAAAATGTGTTGCCACAT
>JBJFCM010000033.1:0-11297 GCA_051888955.1 Lachnospiraceae bacterium
GTGAAAAGGGAAGCAGGTGGAAGTCCTGCACGATCTCGTCGCTGTAATAAGGGAGCCGGGTTCCATTTTTAGTCACTGAACGAATTCGTTTGGGAAGGCGGAACCTGGTGATGAGCTTAAAGTCAGAAGACCTGCCTGTAAATCGGTACAGAATGACCACGAGGAATTGGCCTTGTACGCACCTTTACGGTATCGGAGGTTTTGCAGTAGCCTTTGATGCCATAATCGTGATGCAAAAAAGTTCTCCGGGGTTGTTGTGCAGGATTGCAACAACCCTTTTCTTATATTCACGAATACGCCAAAGGAGGAGAAAAGAAATGGCAGAAAATCAAACAAAGAAATCAAACAAAAAGGTGATTATCGGTGTAATTGCACTGGTAGCGGTGATTGCCGTACTGGCAATTGTGTACTGCGTATTCAGGGAAAAGCCTGTGGAAGGTGCAAAATCCATTACAATCGAAGTCATCGACAACGAGCAGAACAGCACAACCTATGAGGTAGATACCGATGCAGAATTCCTGCGTCAGGCAATGGAAGAGGCAGACGGATTGGAATTTTCCGGCACGGAAAGCGACTATGGCCTGATGGTAGAGACCGTGAACGGTGTCACTGCAGACTACAATGCGGATGGGGCTTATTGGAGCTTCTATGTAAATGGCACATACTGCAATTATGGGGTGGATTCTCAGCCTGTTGAGGATGGAGACGCATTCCAGATTAAATATGAAGTATATGTAGCAGAATAAACATCTGCATTGCTTCAAGAAGAAAGATTTTGTAAAAAGACGGCTGTTACAGCCACCGAAAGTACAGGGGTAAACATGATGAAGGAAAAGAAGCACACATTGAAATTAAGCGTACAGGATATTGCATTGATTGGCATGATGACGGCAGTGATTGAAGTCAGCAAGCTTGCGCTGTCCTTTTTACCCAATGTGGAGCTGGTTACATTCTGGATTATCATGTTTACCCTGTTTTTTGGTCCCAAGGTAATTTATTCCATTCTTGTGTTTATTCTGATTGAAATCTCTATTTACGGTATCCAGACCTGGGTCATCATGTATCTTTATATCTGGCCGGCGTTGGCGTTGCTTGTGTATCTGTTCCGTAAAAATAATTCCATATGGTTCTACAGCATACTTTCCGGCTTGTATGGGCTGCTGTTCGGAGCTTTTTGCTCCATTCCTTATATTGTAATTGGTTCTGTGGGAGGGGGAATCCGAAGCGGCCTGCTCATGGCTTTCAACTGGTGGGTGGCCGGAATTCCCTTCGACATCCTACACGGTATTTCCAATTTCGCACTGATGCTGGTGCTGTATGTGCCGGTAAGGGAGCTGCTTAATTTACTCCGTCATCGACATCATTTCTTCTGATAATTTATGAACGTTCTCTGTGTCGGCAATCATATGTTCCATACTTTCTCTGTAGATCTCCATGGCTGATGCAATTGAATCAACCGCGTTCTTATTTTCTTCGGAGTATTGATTCATTTCAGAAATTCGTGCTTTTAATTGTTCGAAAATAGAATCTACCTGATTGATGTTGTTGTTCTGGGATTCAATATTTCGATATAAAGAGTCAAAATGTGTGGTAAGCCTCTCGAAACTATCCTGAAGGCTCTTCAATGTATCCAGGGAAGAATGTATCATCTCACCACTCTCAACAATCTGTTCCGTGGTCGTCTGAATCTGTTTCTGCATCTGACATACTACCTCTGCTACCTGCTCTGAACATTTACTGCTATCAACTGCAAGGTCCTGCACCTTGGACGCAACCACTGCAAATCCTGCACCGGTCTGGCCGGCTCTTGCTGCCTCAATGGAGGCATTCAGGGCGAGCATTTTTGTATTAGAAGAAATCTTGTTAAGCTGTTCCGTAACCGAAGATATCTGAAGCATGTACTGCGTAAACAGCGCAAAGACATCGTTTGTCTGCTTCATGGTGGAGCGAACAGATTCCATCTGGTGGTTCATTGTGCGCATATTCTCTTTATTGACATCAAGAATTTCTTCAAAATCATGTACTCCCTTTGTGAGGGTATCCACCTGCTTTTCTGTCTCCTGAAGCTTCATCTGTGCATCATCACATGTATTGGACACTTCTCTTGTACCGATGGAGATACTGTCAGAGCCCAGTTTTAGTTCATCTGCATTGCTGTCAAGATGTCTGCTGGCTTTTCTAAGTCCTTCGATTCCTGCTGTGGAGTTATTGAAATTGACTTTTAATTCCTCGCTGACCTTTTTAAGTGCTCCGATAAGCTCCTCTGCTTCCTCAGATCTGGCATGGGCCATCATGATAAACGCTCTGCCCCGCTTGATTGTCAGATAAATCAATATAGCAGCAAGCGTATATACAGCCAGACACAGTATATACTGACCTATTCCTCCCATCTTCTCAGGACATATGAAACTCTGAACAATTAACAGTACAAATGACAAAATAGTCTGCAAGGCAGTCTGCCTTGGACGGAGGTACAACCCGGCCAATCCAATTGCTGCCAAATGAATTAGGAAATCATCACTGAAGGACTCTCCCGAAAACAGTGAAATAATAAAAATCAGAATATGAAGACTTAAACATACAAACAGCTGTTGTTTCTCCTCAGCCGCATTCCTTCGACTCATTACAAATAAAACCACCCCAAAGGCAACCAGCAACAAGCCAATAATTAATGCTGTTACAAACTCACGTGTAATCAGATTCTTTAGCAGAAATACTGCAGAAACAGCGTAGGTCACTCCTAGCATAGTCTTATAAATCTGCTCTTTTGAAATGGGTTCTTTAAAATTCGTCTCCATTTTTTATCCTCCTGTAATGTGGTTTTATGAAATGCTTTATTTTGATTATATCAGGATATCAGTATTTGTAAACTAATTACTCCTCCTCATCATTCACTTTAGAGCAGGGCAGGGAAAAGATAAACTCCGTGCCTACGCCTTCCGTGCTGATGACGTTGATGTGCTCCCCATGGGAGGCAATGATTTCTTTTACAATGGCCAGGCCCAGACCGGTTCCCTTTTTGTCCTTGCCACGGGAGGAATCCGACTTGTAGAAACGCTCCCAGATGAGCTTTAAGTCCTCTTTGGGAATGCCGATGCCGCTGTCCTTAACGGAAACAAAGAGCTTGTTCTTCTTTTCGTTTGTCTCGATGCGGATGACGGAGTTGTGGTGGCTGAATTTGATGGCATTGTCAAGAAGGTTGTAGAGTACCTGCTGAATCTTGCCCATATCGGCATTGACATACATGGTATCGCCGGTCAGCACCAGCTCGATGGCGATGGTCTTTTTACGGCAGGTACCTTCAAAGGAGGCCGCGGTATTCCGGATAACCTGATTAATGTCAAAATCTGTTTTATCTAAGAGCATTCCTTTGGTGTTCAGATTGTTTAAGGTTAACAGGCTGTTGGTCAGCTTGGTCAGACGGTCGGTTTCATTCAGGACGATCTGCAGGTATTTTTCATGCAGCTCCGGCGGAATGGTGCCATCCAGCATGGCTTCCAGATAGCCCTTGATAGAGGTCAGGGGGGAGCGGAAGTCGTGGGAAACATTTGCAACAAATTTTTTCTGATCGTCTTCGGTACGGGCTATTTCACTTGCCATGTAATTCAGGCAGGCAGAAAGATAGCCTATCTCGTCATCACTTTCCACCTGAAATTCATAGTGCATATTGCCGGAAGCATATTGTTCCGTGGCATAGGTAATCTTGCGGAGCGGTATATACACGATTTCCGTAAAGAAAATCAAAATAATCAGTGAAAGTAAAAACAGGATGACAAAGGTAATATAAGAAATATTCAACAAGCTGTTGCAGGACTTTTCAATCCCTGCCATGGGCGAGTGAATGACCACATAGCCCTTTACCTTGTACTGGGAAGTGATGGGGGCGATGACATTCAGCATGTCCTCTTCATAGGTGTCAAAAAAGGTTCCCACATTATAATAGGAGCCGGCAGTCAAAGTAGGGTCAAAATTTTCAATAATAACCACATCCTCCACGTTAATGGGGGAATCTGTGCTTAAAACCATTCTGCCGGAGGGGTTGATAATGGAAATAGTAGACTCCAGGTAGACGGATAGGGTATCCAGTTGTGTTTTCACAGTTTCCAGAGAGGTATCATTGGTGTAGAGGCCGGAAGCGTAGGTATCTGCAATCAAGGTAGCTTCGGAATACAGCGTATTTGCTTTCTCTCTGGTAAGCTGCTCCCTGGTCATATTGGGGACAAAGGTAGTGATGATAATAAAACCGAAAATACCGAAAATCAAATATGCCAGGATGAATTTCAGGTAAAGAGTCTTTTTCATGACGGGTTTCCTTTGACTTCAAACTTGTATCCGATGCCCCAGATGGTAGAAATCTTCCAGGCATCGTGGTCTTTTATTTTTTCCCGGAGGCGCTTGATATGTACATCTACAGTACGGGTATCGCCGATATACTCATAGCCCCAGATTTGATCCAAAAGCTGTTCGCGGGTGAAAACATGGTTGGGCGAGGAAGCCAGAAAATAGAGAAGCTCCAGCTCCTTGGGTGGCATTTCTACGGTGTTGCCCATATAGATAACGGAATAATTGGTCTGGTTGATAATCAGGTCCGGATATTCCACACACTTGTCATTTGAGGCTACAGGTGCAGCTACAGCCGGCTTATAGCGTCTGAGTACGGCCTTGACCCGGGCAACCAGCTCTTTAGAGTCAAAGGGCTTTTCCATAAAGTCATCAGCTCCCAGCTCCAGGCCCAGCACCTTGTCAAAGACTTCACCCTTGGCGGACAGGATGATAATAGGAGTCTGCTGTTTGGCGCGCACCTCCCTGCATACCTGATAGCCGTCAATGCCGGGCAGCATCAGATCCAGAAGGATCAGGTTGGGGGCAAAGGAGTCCACGGCAGTGAGCGCAGATTCTCCGTCTCCTACAATCATGGTTTCAAAGCATTCTTTGGTGAGGTAGAGGGAAATCAGCTCTGCTATATTTTCATCGTCGTCTACGATGAGGATTTTCTGTTTATTTACCATATGATGATCCTTTCTTATTTAAATGTTACAATTGTGACACCTGCGTCACCTTCACCGAATTCGCCCAGGCGGTATTCCTTCACGTATTTAAGGCGCTTTAAGTGGGAGTGGACGGCGCTTCTGAGGGCGCCGGTGCCCTTGCCGTGTACCACACGGACACTGGGAAGATGAGCCAGGTAGGCATCGTCCAGATATTTGTCCAAAGCGGCTACTGCCTCATCACAGGTCATTCCCAGAAGATTGATTTCCGGAGAGATGGTCAGGGATTTGGACATTTTCATCTTGCCGCCGGTGCTCCGTACTGATTTTGTCACGGAAGAAGCAGTGTCATCATCCTGCAGCAGAACCAGGTCGTTTACATTGACGGAGGAACGGATGATGCCGCACTGTACGAACAGGTTGCCTTTGGCATCCGGCAGGGTGCTTACCGTTCCCTTTAAGCCCATGGACAGTATCTTTACGGAATCGCCCTTTTTCAGCTTTTTCGGATCCAGCGCCTTGCGGGCAGGCTGGGGCGGTGTCTTTAAGGCCAGACGGGCATTCTTATCATCAATCTTATCCCGAATCTGCTGGCGCTTTTTCTCCAGTTCCTTGATATCAGTGCCCTGACCGGCCTTGTTAAAGGCGCTGATGGTCTCGTCTGCCACATCCTTTGCCTCCTGCAGGATAGCACGGGCTTTTTCATTGGCTTCCCGGAGAATCTTATCCTTCGCGTTATCAATTTTTTCATTTTTAGCCTTAAGCTGGCTTTCCAGAGTCTTGATACGCTCCTTGTATTCCGCAATCTCCTTGTGTTCCTTTTCAATGGTGAGACGGCTCTTTTCCAAATCGGCAATGACATCCTCAAAGCTTTCGTCTTCCTTGCTGATCTGCTCCTTGGCAGCCCGGATGATTTCATCGGGCAGGCCCAGCTTGGAAGAGATGGCAAAAGCGTTGCTCTTGCCGGGAATGCCAATCAACAGCCGGTAGGTAGGCTTTAAAGACTCCACATCAAATTCACAGCAGGCATTTTCCACAAAGGAGGTGGAAAGCGCATACAGCTTCAACTCGCTGTAGTGAGTGGTCGCCATGGTGCGGATACCTCTGTCGTGCAGATGGTTTAAAATAGCAATGGCCAGAGCAGCACCTTCAGTAGGGTCCGTACCTGCTCCCAATTCATCAAAGAGGCAGAGGGAGTTCTCATCCGCATGTGACAGGATTGTCACAATGGTTGTCATATGGGAAGAGAAGGTAGAAAGGCTCTGTTCGATGCTCTGCTCATCCCCGATGTCGGCATACACCTCTTCAAAAATGGAAAGCTCCGAGCGGTCCAGTGCCGGAATATGCAGTCCCGCCTGTCCCATCAAGGTAAAAAGGCCCACTGTCTTTAGGGAAACGGTTTTACCGCCGGTGTTGGGACCGGTAATGATCAAAAGGTCAAAATCCTTTCCCAGGTGAATGTCTATGGGTACCACCTTCTTTTTGTCCAAAAGGGGGTGGCGGCCCTTGCGGATATTGACATAATGTTCTGTATTGAAAATCGGCATGGTAGCGTTCTGCTCCATAGCCAGCTTGGCTTTTGCAAAGATAAAGTCCAAGGTGGTCATAAGGCGCTGATTGGTGGCAATCTCGGTGGTATGGCCGGACACCTGCAGGGATAAATCAGCTAAGATACGCTCGATTTCCTTCTGCTCCTGCAATGCCAGCTCCTTTAGCTGGTTGTTCAGCTCCACGATGGCAGCAGGCTCAATAAAGAAGGTGGAACCGGTGGCTGACTGGTCGTGTACCATACCGGATACCTGGCTCTTGTATTCCGCCTTTACGGGGATGCAGTAGCGGTTGTCCCGCATGGTAATGACCGCATCCTGCAAATAGGTGCGGTAGGAGCCGTTCAGCATGGAATTTAACTGGCTGTGAATTCTCTCGCCGGTGAGATTGATGCTGCGCCGGATACGTTTTAATTCCGGACTGGCATCGTCAGCAATTTCATCCTCTGACAAAATGCATCTGCGGATTTCATTTGCAATCGGTGACAGGGGTGTCAGGTCTTCAAAGTAGGAGGCAAGGGAGTCTTCCTTTGTTTCTTCCCGTTCATTCCGCCCAAAGGCCTTGATACGGGCTACATTTTCCAAAAATCCGGCAATTTTTAAAAGCTCCTGAATGGAAAGGGTACTGCCGACCTCCAGGGATTTTAAGGAAAATCCCAAATCCTTGTTGCCGCCGAAGGAAGTGCTTCCATATTGAAACAGGCGGGACAGGGCATCGGCAGTTTCCGTCTGGGCCTTGCGGATATCTGACAGGTTTGTGTCGGGGGTCAATTCCCGGCACAGCTTTTTTCCCGGTTCGGAATCTGCTTTTTCTTCGAGCTTCAGAATGATTTTATCGTATTCAAGTGTGTGTAATACTTTTTTATTCATGGTTTCTCTCAATTCGAACTGACTTCAGAAATCAGTCCCATAATGGTATCGATGGAATCCAGCTGGTGGCTCTGTTTCATGGCATCGATATAGGTCTGTCTGGAACAATAAAGCTCCTGCACCTTTTCTACCAGAAGATTATCCGTCAGATAATCCTCATCAATGACGATGGAAAAGCCCTGGGCTTCAAAGGAGCGGGCATTTAAGAGCTGGTCGCCCCTGCTCTTTGCAGAAGGCAGTGGTATCAGAATATTGGGCTTATTTAATGCAAGCAGCTCACAGATTGCATTGGCACCTGCACGGGAGATGACTACATCGGCCATGGCAAAAATATCCTTGAGTTCTGCTTTCAGGTATTCAAACTGTTTGTAGCCTGCCACGTTCAATAAAAGGTTGTCTACCTTTTCCTTGCCGCACAGATGCACTACCTGGAAATCCTCTAAGAGCTTGGGCAGGGCATCCCGTACGACCTTATTGACGCTTGCAGCGCCCTGGCTGCCGCCGATAACCATAATGACAGGTTTGTTGGCGGTAAAGCCGCACATATTGAGTCCATTTATCCTGTTGCCGGAGGAAAGCTCTTCACGGATGGGTGAGCCGGTCAGCACCGCCTTATCGGCAGGAAGCATCTGCATGGTCTCCGGGAAATTGCAGCAGACCTTAGTGGCAACCGGGATGCAGAGCTTGTTGGCAAGGCCGGGAGTCATATCGGACTCATGTATAATGCAGGGAATTTTTAAGGATGCCGCTGCACGTACGACAGGTACGCTGACAAAACCACCCTTGGAAAATACCACGTCCGGCTGTATTTCCTTTAAATATTTTTTAGCCTCGGAATAGCCCTTTAAAACCCGGAAAGGATCCGTAAAATTTTTTGGGTCTAAGTAACGTCTGAATTTGCCGGTGGAAATTCCATAATAGGGAATGTTAAAATCGGCAATCAGTTTTTTTTCGATTCCTTCATAAGAACCCATATAGGTCACCTCAAAGCCTGCGGCCTGCAGGTGAGGCAGAAGTGCGATATTAGGGGTTACATGACCGGCGGTACCGCCGCCTGTTAATACTATCTTTTTCAAAATAATACCTCCCATACGTTAATTTATTGCATGGATTCCAGTGCTTTGGCAAGCTGGTCCGGGCAGGAGGTGGATTTAAAGCCGCACCTGATCCCCTTCAATCTGGAGATGGCATCCTCTACCTTCATGCCCTTTACCAGGCTGCTGATGCCCTGCAGGTTGCCGTTGCATCCGCCTGTAAACTGTACGGATTCGATGATGCCGTCTGTTACCTCTATGTCAATTGCTGTGGAACATGTTCCTGATGTACGATATCTCATAATGTGACCTCCTTGTATGTAAGACTATCTATTCCTATATTAATATTAAATGAAAGGTTCTAACGTATGATTATAGCAGAAAAAGTGGCAGTATTCCAGTATTTACAAAGATTTCATCTTTTTTATGGAATAAAAAGAAAAGGAAATGCAGCTTCTGCCAAAAAAACTCGAAATTATTCGACGGATTTGCGTTCAGGTGCTATTGTTACCCCGAAAAATATCTACTATAATATATCGTAATCGACACAAACTCTAACCACCAAAGGAGGAATCTATGTTTGCTGTTTTTTATGAAGAAAAGCTTATAACCGTTTTGATGTTCCTATCCTTATTATTGAGCATGTTCAGCAGAATTATGATAGGGATACTATACCAGAATATGATAAAAGAGACAGAAAATATGTCTGCCACTAAAAATAAAGCTTTAAAGCAATGCAAGTTAAAATTTTCCAACTGCTATCAGTTAAATGGCGGGGTTTCCAATATTCCCATTTTTGTGGACAAGTTCATAGGAAGGCTGAAGCTTGGACCTTTTACCTTTCAGACCATCTACCATTTATCAGGGCAGTTGATGCTCCTCTCGGTTTTTTTTGCAGGGCTTGGAATCTGTAAATGCATCATGGCAGGCTACAGCATAGGAGCGATTTTACCATTTTATATTGTAAGCTTTTTGGGAATGTATCTGTATTTTTCCGTATCCGCCATTGCGGATATCAAGGGTAGGCGCCGTATGTTAAAGACCAATCTGGTGGACTACCTGGAAAATCATATGGTAAGCCGGCTTTCTAAAGCCAGTTCCACTACAGAGGAAGGAGAACGTGCAGGCAGAAAGAGCGCCGGCAGGGAGCCCAAGGCAGGTATTGAGCTGATGCCTGTTCACGCAGGCGGGCAGGAAGGAATTTACAGCCGGGGCGAAGAAGGAGAAGGGGAAAATTCGGAGAAAAAAGGGAGGGTATTTACTCTCTCTGAAGAGAAAGAACTGGAAGCGCTGCTGAAAGAATTCCTGACCACATAAAGCAGAAAACCCTTGAATTTGGCAATGTTTATCTTGAATTTGCATAACAACTCTGCTACACTGTATGTGATTAAAGGGAAATGCATTTTGGCAAGAAAAGAGGAGTAAAATTATGAGTGCAAAAGTAACATTTGATTATTCAAAAACAAGCCCTTTTATTTCCGCAGCAGAAATTGAGAAAATGAAAAAGCAGACACTGGATGCAAAAGAAGTGCTGGTTTCTAAGACTGGTGCAGGGAATGATTTTCTGGGATGGATTGATCTGCCTGTAAATTATGATAAGGAAGAGTTTGCCAGAATTAAGGCAGCTGCTAAAAAGATTCAGGAGGATTCAGAGGTCCTTCTGGTAATCGGTATCGGTGGTTCCTATTTAGGCGCTCGTGCCGCTATCGAATTTTTGGGACACAGCTTTTACAACGTTGTGGACAAGAGTATCCGCAAGGCACCTGAAATTTATTATGTAGGCAATTCCATCAGTTCTACCTATATTAAACATCTGATGGATGTGGTAGGAGACAGGGATTTCTCCATCAACATGATTTCCAAGTCCGGCACCACTACAGAGCCTGCTATCGCATTCCGTGTATTTAAGGAGATTTTGGAAAAGAAATACGGCAAGGAAGGCGCAGCAAAGAGAATTTATGCGACCACCGACAAGGCAAAGGGAGCATTGAAGCATGTTGCTGACGAAGAAGGTTATGAGACCTTCGTAGTGCCTGATGATGTAGGCGGACGTTTCTCCGTACTGACAGCAGTAGGCCTTCTGCCTATCGCAGCCAGCGGTGCAGATATCGACAAGCTGATGGAGGGCGCAGCCAGCGGCAGAAAGTATGCGCTGGAAAACGATTATGAGAACAACGATTCTTTGAAATATGCAGCGATGAGAAACATCCTGTTAAGAAAGGGAAAATCCGTTGAAATTCTGGCGAACTATGAGCCCAGCCTCCACTATGTATCAGAATGGTGGAAGCAGTTGTTCGGCGAAAGCGAAGGCAAGGACCAGAAGGGTATCTTCCCTGCAAGCGTGGATCTGACTACCGACCTGCATTCCATGGGACAGTTCATTCAGGATGGTTCCCGCATTATGTTTGAGACAGTGCTGGAGGTTGAGAAGTCCCGTGAAGAGCTGATAATTAATGAAGAGCCTGTGGATTTGGACGGCTTAAATTATCTGGCAGGCAAGACGGTGGATTTCGTCAATAAGAGCGCTATGAACGGTACGATTTTAGCGCATACCGACGGCCAGGTACCGAACTTCTTAGTTAAAATCCCTGAGGTAAATGAGTTTTACTTAGGAGAGCTTTTCTACTTCTTCGAGTTTGCCTGCGGCGTAAGCGGCTACTTGAACGGCGTCAATCCTTTTGATCAGCCCGGTGTAGAGAGCTACAAGAAGAACATGTTCGCTCTGCTTGGTAAGCCAGGCTATGAAGCACAGAGAGAAGAGCTGCAAAAGAGATTGTAAGATAAGGCATAAAAAATACGCAGACGTACTCACGCCTGCGTATTTTGCTGCGTAGGGGCGTATCCAGCGGAGGACGCTC
>JBJFCM010000033.1:11397-17806 GCA_051888955.1 Lachnospiraceae bacterium
TGATAAAACTATTATTAGAAACAGAAAGGATAAAAATTATGGACAACACACCGAACATCGTAGTATTAGAGCGCAACAGCGTAGGCACGGACGTCTCCGTTTCCTGCTTTGAGAAGCTGGGAAACGTGACCTATTATCCCAACACGACCACAGTGGAGGAGGTACAGGAGCGTACGAAGGACGCAGATATTGTTATTGCCAATAAAGCCCCCATGCGGGAGGAATCCCTGAAGGCTTCTCCCCGGGTGAAGCTAATCTGTGAATTTGCAACCGGATTCGATAACTGCGACCTGGCCTACTGCAGGAGCAGAGGCATTGGCGTAGCCAATGTAGTAGATTACTCTACCAGCATGGTAGCGCAGCATACCTTTACCCTGGCACTGGCCCTGGTACAGAAACTGGCATATTATGACACATATGTCAAATCCGGGGAATACAGCGCACAGGATCGTTTTTCCAATTTTGATGTGGCTTTTACGGAACTGGAGGGCAAGACCTGGGGCATCGTCGGTATGGGGAATATCGGAAAGAGAGTAGCGAAGATTGCTACAGCCTTTGGCTGCCGCGTTATTTTCCATTCCATCACCGGGAAAAGCAGTGTCACCGATTATCCGCAGGTGGACAAGGACACCTTGTTAAAGGAAAGTGACTTCTTATCCCTGCACTGCCCGCTGAGTGATCTGTCCCGGAATTTTATTGACAGGGAAGCGCTGCAAAAGATGAAAAAGACGGCTGTTCTCATCAATGTAGCCAGAGGTCCGGTAGTGAACAACACGGATTTGTATGAAGCACTGGTAAACGGAGAAATCATGGCGGCCGGTCTGGACGTGCTGGAAAAGGAGCCTTTACAGCTCTCCAATCCGTTAAGTAAATTGAAGGACAGCAATCAGATTATCATTACTCCTCATCTGGCATGGGGAAGTGTGGAAGCCAGAACCCGCTGTGTGGAGGAGACCTTTAAGAATGTGCAGGCATTTTTACAGGGTGAAGAGAGAAATATTGTAAATCGATAATATACTAATGCCAGAGAAAGGAAGCTAAGCCTATGACCCCTGAACTGAAAAAGGAAACTGACAGGAAATTAGCCAATTATCATCAATTAAATCAGACTGCGAAGAAGGGGCAGATACTCTTTGCAGGGTCCTCACTTATGGAGATGTTTCCTATTGAAGATTTTTTAAAAGAAATGCAAAGTGACCGCATCATTTACAACCGTGGAGTAGGAGGCTATAAAACCGAGGATCTGCTTCAGGCTATGGACATCTGTATTTTTGAGCTGGCACCCTCCAGGATTTTTATCAATATCGGGACGAATGATTTAAGTGATTCGCAGATACCTATGGAACAGATGATTGGCAACTATGACAGGATATTGACAGAGATTCAGGACCGCCTGCCCGGGGTGGAGCTGTATTTAATGGCATATTATCCGGTCAACTATGATGCGGCAACGGAGGAAATGAAGCCCTGTCTGCGCGTCCGCAATAATGAAAAAATAGCGGAAGCAAATAAAGAAGTAGAAAAGCTGGCAGAAAAGCATCATGCCAGATATATCGATGTAAATGATAAGCTAAAGGATGCAAACGGCAATCTGAAGGCAGAATATACCATCGAGGGTATGCATATTAAGAAGGAAGGCTACAGGGCTATTCTGGAGGATGTTATGAGATATGTGGAGGAGCCTGCCTGGGTATAGGAGCCGCTTTCTAACCAATATGGACATTTTATTTGACACAAATACTTTAGCATGGTAATATGACAGAGTGCCAATGTTGGTATTTATTTATGGAAGGCGCAGTATCGCAGGCAAGCCTGTGATAGGATGCCATTACCAATGGCAGGAAGGGAGAATATATTATGAAAAAGAAAATAAGCATGTTACTGGTTACATGTATGATGGCTGTTTTACTGGCAGCCTGCGGAAAAGAAGAGGGCAAGACCTTTACGGTCGGCTTCGATGCAGAGTTTCCGCCCTATGGCTACATGGATGACAACGGCGAATATGTAGGGTTCGATTTGGACCTGGCAGCAGAGGTATGTGAGAGAAACGGATGGGAGTTGGTAAAGCAGCCTATCGATTGGGATTCCAAGGATATGGAGCTGTCCAGCGGTTCCATCGACTGTATCTGGAACGGATTTACCATGAACGGACGTGAGGATGCTTACACATGGTCTTCTCCTTACGTAGACAACAGCCAGGTGTTTGTTGTAGCAGAAGGTTCCGGTATTACCACTTTCGATGATCTGGCAGGCAAGGCAGTGGGTGTGCAGAGAGACTCTTCTGCATTGAATGCTTTAAACGATGAAGAATCCCCGGAAAATATCGCATTAAGAGACAGCTTTGGTAATTTGACCGAATATGCTGATTACAATACCGCTTTCATGGATCTGGAAGCAGGGGCACTGGATGCAGTAGCTATGGACATCGGTGTAGCAGCTTATCAGATTGAGTCCAGAGGCGGCGGTTATGTCATGTTGGATCAGTATCTGGCAACTGAGCAGTACGGCGTAGGCTTCTTGCTTGGAAATGAAGAGCTTCGTGACACGGTAGAAAAGACCCTTCAGGATATGGCAGCCGACGGCACATTTGCTGAAATCGCAGAAAAATGGGGCTTAACAGACAGCGTCTGCCTGGGCAAATAAAAGCCGGTAACGCATTCATATCACATTACATAATTTCAATCATATAGGCAGGGAAAAATATGAGTATACAGATGATGTTATTACAATTGGGCAAAGGAATGATTGTATCGGTCGAGATATTCGTATTGACCCTGCTTTTTTCATTGCCTTTGGGATTGCTTGTTGCCTTTGGCAGAATGTCGAAGAACATGATTATCCGGACGATTACTAAAATCTACATCTCTATCATGCGGGGAACACCTCTGATGCTGCAGCTCTTGGTGGTTTATTTTGCTCCCTATTATGTGTTCAAGATAAAAATCGGTTCGGGATATCGTTTCGTGGCTGTCATCCTGGCTTTTGCCATCAATTATGCTGCTTACTTTGCGGAAATATACCGTTCCGGTATAGAGTCCATGCCGGTAGGGCAGTATGAGGCGGCAAAGGTATTAGGCTATGGAAAGGCACAGACCTTCTTTAAGATTATCCTCCCGCAGGTCATTAAGCGGATATTGCCGTCTGTCACCAATGAAATCATTACATTGGTCAAGGACACCTCACTGGCCTTTGCCATTGCCCAGGCGGAGATGTTCACCGTTGCCAAGCAGATTGCGGCAGCACAGACAACGATTATGCCGCTCATGACGGCGGGCCTGTTCTACTATATCTTTAATCTGATAGTGGCAGTCGTGATGGAAAAGATAGAAAAAGCATATTCCTACTATCGCTGATTGTTTAAGGTATTTTGAAGGAGGACCGGCTGATGAAGCTTCTGGAAATGAATCATGTAAGAAAAGAATTTGACGGACTTGGGGTATTAAAGGATATCTCTCTTTCTGTAGAAGAAGGGGAAGTTATCTCTATTATCGGGCCTTCCGGTTCCGGAAAGTCCACCCTGCTTCGTTGCGCTACCATGCTGGAGACCATGGATGGCGGCGAACTGCGCTATCTGGGAGAGGCGGCAGCCTGGGAAAAGGATGGCCGGTGCGTTTATGCGTCAAAGGCGGACTTAAAGAGGATACACGGCTATTTCGGGCTGGTGTTCCAGAATTTTAATCTGTTTCCCCATTACAGTGTGTTGAAAAACATCACAGATTCGTTAATCCATGTGGATAAGGTGCCCAAACAGGAAGCGGTAGAACGGGCTGAGAAGCTGTTGAAGCAGCTTGGTCTTACAGAGAAAAGGGATGCCTATCCCTACCAGCTGTCCGGCGGGCAGCAGCAGAGAGTATCCATTGCCAGGGCATTGGCAAAGCAGCCCAAAATCCTGTTTTTCGACGAGCCCACTTCTGCATTGGACCCGGAGTTGACGGTGGAGGTCTTAAAGGTCATCAAGGAGCTGGCAAAGGAGCATATGACCATGATTATCGTCACCCATGAAATGCAGTTTGCCAAAGAGGTTTCGGACCGCATTATCTTCATGGAGGAGGGTGTCATCAAAGAGCAGGGCACACCGGAAGAATTGTTCGGAACGAACAACGAGAGAGTCAGAGAGTTTATCGGGAAATTGTCTTAACTTGACATTTCCATGCAACAATAGTAAAGTAAAAGAGCACCGTATGGAAGCATACGGTGTTTCTTAATTTTACGAAAGGGGCGGACTGCCGCCGGGTGAGTGGAATGATTGCAAAATGTAAAGAACTGCTGGTGAAGTATAGGGAGATTATTATTTATTTAATTGTAGGTGTGCTGACGACAATCGTATCCTGGGGAGCATGCTTTATCTGTGAATGGCTATTCTTGGACCCGGATGTTTCCTGGCAGAACGACATCATCAATACGATTGGCTGGGTGGCAGGCGTATGTTTTGCCTATCCCTTGAACAGAAAGTGGGTATTTGAAAGCAGCAATCCACATATTTTAAAGGAATTCGGCGGTTTTGCAGTTTCACGTCTTTCTACCTGGATACTGGATATCGTCATCATGCGCGTTACGGTAAATGTACTGCATATGAATTACTGGATCGCTAAGATTTTCATTTCCGCAGTGCTTGTCATGATTTTAAACTATGTGTTCAGCAAACTGCTGATTTTTAAGAAGAAAAAGCCGGAAGAAAAGGCAGAATAAGAAAAAACCCGTCATTCGACGGGTTTTCTTTATGCGCGTGCTACTCTGCAATAGCGGCATCCAGCACGGCCTTTACTTTTTCTTTTGAGGGAACGCCTTCCATCAGCTTTTTGCCATCTACAAAAAAGCAGGGCACATAGAAATAATCCAGTGAGTCTGCCAGCTCTTTCTCAACCTCCTCATCCACACGGTTGATAACGATGGCACGGTATTTTTCATTTTCTTCCTGTAATTCCTGAATCAAGGCATTGGCCTGTCTGCAATAGGGACAGCCCGATAACATCATCATGAGTACTTCCTTCATAGGTGCCTCCTTTCTGTCTTCTGACCTCACGCTTACTTTTCATCAACCGAACTGTTCAAGTCCTGGGCAAGCGTATAAATTCCTTCCAATATTCTCTTACAATTGTTCATGTTTTCAACAGCAGTTCCGGAGGTCTGCAAGCCTTCTGAAGAAGCAGCAACTACCTCTTCACTGGTAGCGGAAAGCTGGGAAACCTTATCAGAGATAGCATCCGTGGATCCCAAAATAGCTTTGATGCTCTGCTCTGTATTGGAGATATTGCTGTTCAGTTCTTCCATCTCTGTATTAATATCCCTAAAACGCTGACGGATATTCTCAATCATTTCATTCTGGCGTGTCACGGAGGACACGGAGTTCTCTATGCTTTCGTTGGCAAGCTTGGCATCCTGATTCAAATGAGTGATAATGGCAGTAATGTGATTGGATGCCTCCTTGGTCTGCTCTGATAACTGGCGGATTTCTTCTGCTACAACGGCAAAGCCTTTTCCAGCTTCACCTGCCCTTGCTGCCTCAATGGAAGCATTCAGCGCCAGAAGATTCGTCTGGCTGGAAATACTTAAGATAACACCTACAAATTCCTGTACTTTCGTTACCTGGGAAGTCAGCCGTTCAATCACCTGGAATGTTACATTGCTGGCTTCTGCCACATTGTCCGCCTGCTCCTTTAATTCATTCACTTCTCCATTGCCTTCCTCCAATGTCTTGCTTGTCCTGTCGAAGGCTTCCGTTATTTTCTGTATCTCTTTACCGGCAGTTGCGGATACCTGCTGGATTTCTACGCACATCGCTGCCTCGCCCTGAATAGCTTCCGCGGTATCTTCCGTGCTGTCGGCAATATCACTCATAGCAGAATTGTTGGTGTCCACACATTTCTTCAGATTATCCACAGCCTCCATAGCTTCATTAAAATGCTTCATAATGTTTTCAGCTACCAGAGACATTTTTCTGTTGCTCTCTTCCTGTTTACGAGCATTGTCTAAAATAACATCCAGATTTTCTTTGTTGAACCGCAGCAACAGTCTGGTAACACTGATAGAAGCGGCTGCTACCAGCAGGATAGAAAACATTGTCACGAATGACTGGGTTTGAAGAGCCGGATCCATGCTGTTCCAATGGATTATGATGCGGAGCAGATTTGCAAAGATGATGACAACGTTAGCGAGTATCGTAATACGCATATTTAAAAATGCTATAGCAGCAAACAGTATGGCAAAGCCATAAGCAAATGTGCCTTCTGTAGAATTGAGCAGCACAATGACCGTATAGGCTACTGCTGCACATGAAAAAATAATTACGGAACAGGCCGCGGTATTCCTTTTTAATAGAAATGTCACGGTGCTCAAAACGATAGTTATTACGGTAGCGGCAATTTGTAAAAATATCCTCCATGTTCCACCGGTGGAAAGCACGGCGGCA
>JBJFCM010000034.1:0-17804 GCA_051888955.1 Lachnospiraceae bacterium
ACTTTTTCCTACAGCTTTTTACGAACGGTTTATCCTGGAAGAAAAAGGGACTGGCTGTTGTTAACTTTGCGCTATCTTCTCTGCTGGCCGGCGGCATGGCAGGAATACTGCTCTTTCCGGTTATGAATGCCATGCATGTGACAGACTTTCACGATATCAGCTTTCCCCAAACGGTGGAATTCTATTTTAATGCGCTGGAGATGCTGGCAAGGCATGTGGCAATGCTGCCTACGGAAAGAGGGCTGGATCACTGGCCCAACATCTATTGCGGAGTATTGGTCTTTGTATTGGTACCGGTATATATTTTTCATAAAAAGATTCCACTGAAGCAGAAAATCGGGCGCATCCTTCTGCTGGCATTCATGCTGCTTGGATTTTCCGTTAATATCCTGAATTTTATATGGCATGGCCTGAACTATCCGGATTCCCTGCCCGCAAGACAGTCCTTCCTGTATATATTTGTGATACTTACCATGTGCTTTGAGGCGGTATATCGCAACGGGGAAAACGGTACCGTAAACCGGATTGCCGGTGTGGTAAGCGGACTCTTGCTGCTTGCGGCATGCGGGATTTTTGTGACAACGGATGGATTGACTGTAGGAGTCATGGCATGTACCTGGATATTCCTTTTGGGATATTTTGTTATGGCACTTCTCTTTGACGGACGCATTTGGAAAAGGCTTCGAAAAGCGCAGGGGTTGCGCAAGTTGTCTGTGTATGGAAAATGGGCAATATTGCTGCTCGTATCCGTGGAAGCCATCATGAATATGGAGCATACCAGTGTAAAACCGGTACAAAGAGGATATTATTTGAATAAGAAGGCAGATTATCAGGCGCTCCTTGCCATTGCACGTAAAGAGGATGATGGCTTTTATCGTTTTGAGAGCCTGAAACAGATGACCAAGAATGACGGAACTCTGGCAGGTTATCCATCGGCTTCTATTTTTTCGTCTACTATTAACGGCAGTGTAGAGGATTATTATGACAGCTTAGGAATGGGAGGCAGTAAAGTTTCCTATTATTATCGGGGAGCTACTCCTTTTACAGGTGCATTGCTGGGGGTACAGTATACTTTTTCTGACAAAGAGGAAATGGATACGGCGCTGTATGAATATGTAGCGCAGCACGGGAGCATGTACCTGTACCGGAATAAGCAGACACTGCCCGTGGGTTTTATGATGCCGGAGGAACTGATGACGGACCTGGAGGAAGAGATTGAAGATGATTTGAATAACACCATTATTACCCAGAATGATATGGTGAGGAAGCTTTGTGAGGGGGAATCTCTATTCAGCAATCTGAAGAGTGAGGAAATCGAGACAAAGGACAACCAGATTACGGTGCGGGTGCAGCAGGACGGTCATCTCTACGGCGTGGTGACAGGCAAGCCGGAAGGAAAGGTGATTTTTTCACAAGGAGAGGAAACCACAGAGCTTTCGAATGTCAGCAATGAATATCTACTTGATTTGGGGTGGTTTGATGAAGGGGAAGAATTTACCATTACGGCTAAAGAGGACAGCCTGACCATCAGAGTGTACCGGCTGTCGGAGGAAACCCTGCAGGAGGCCATCCGTGTGCTGGGAGAACAACCTTTTGAGCCTACATCCTATACGGCTGACAGCCTGACCGGTACGATAAAGACAGAGAAAGAGGGATATCTGGTATTATCCGTTCCTTTTGAACCGGGATGGACTATCCTGGTGGATGGGGTGGAAACAGAATATGAGGAGTTTGCGGGAACAATGCTTGCGGTGCCCCTTACCCGGGGAAACCATGTAGTGGAAATGCATTACAGGATATATGGAACAGGTGCGGGCTTATGCTGCAGCGCTGTGTGCCTTGTGCTTTTCCTGGCGATATATGGGAGAAGGAAAAAAGAGAAAAGAAATAATTGATAGAAAGGGAAAAGGAAATGCTTGGAAATGTAATTGTAGGGCAGTCGGGAGGTCCCACTGCCGTTATCAATGCCTCTGTTGCCGGCGTATATACGGCAGCGAAGGAAGCCGGTGTAAATAAGGTATACGGTATGGTATACGGTATTCAGGGCTTTTTGGAGGATAAGATATTGGATTTGGACGAATATCTGTCCACAGAAGAGGGAATAGAGCTGTTAAAAAGGACACCTTCTGCTTTTTTAGGCTCCTGTCGCTTCAAACTGCCGGAAGGTATGGGACAGGAAGCGGTTTATGAGAAGGTCTTTTCCATGATGGATAAATACGATATTTCCTGCATGTTTTATGTGGGCGGAAACGATTCCATGGATACGGTGAAGAAGCTGTCTGACTATGCGGAAAGTCATGGGAAGGACAAGCGTTTCATCGGCATCCCCAAAACCATTGATAACGACCTGCCTTTTACGGACCATTGTCCGGGATATGGTTCTGCAGCCAAATACATTGCCACTTCCCTGAAAGAAATCATCCGGGATAATGCAGTATACGGAGATTACCGGACAGCCATACTGCTGGTAGAAATCATGGGACGGCATGCAGGCTGGCTGACGGCAGCGGCAGCTTTGGCAAAGGATGCAACCTGTGAGGGTGTGGATGCTATTTATCTGCCGGAGCGGGATTTTGATATGGATGCTTTTTTGAAAAAGGTCTGGGAACTGGCACAGAAGAAGAATTCGATTGTCATTGCTGTTTCGGAAGGTATTCATCTGGCAAACGGCAGGTTTGTATGTGAGCTGGATGGTGGCGGTACAGAAAAAACGGATGTATTCGGGCATAAGCAGTTATCGGGCTGTGGGGTTTATCTTGCCGAGCTGATACGGGAAAAGCTGGGATACAAGGCTAGAGCTGTAGAATTTTCCACGTTACAGCGTGCCGCATCCCATATTGCGTCTCTGACGGATATTGAAGAGGCCTTTGCAGCAGGAAAGGCGGCAGTGGAGGCAGCCCATAAGGGCAATACCGGCTGTATGGTCATACTGGAAAGAGAACCGGGAGAGGAATATTGGTGCCGGATGGGGCTGCATGATATTCATGCCATTGCTAATGTGGAAAGAAAAGTTCCTCTTAAATGGATCAGTGAGGACGGTTGTGGGATAAGCGAAGAGTATGAAGCTTATGCCAGACCATTGATACAGGGGGAACTGTTTCCGATATATGAGAACGGGACCCCGAAGCATCTGGTGAGAAATTACGAAATTTCTCGAAAAAACACTTGACAAGAAGTCAGGTGTTTTGTATGATAATTGAAGAAAACGTTTTCCGAAAGGAGCATACATGGTTTCCATAAAAGATGTTGCCAGGCATGCGGGGGTTGCGATTTCCACTGTTTCCAAGGTGCTGAACAATTATCCGAATATCAGTGAGGAGACGAAGAAAAAGGTCAATGCCTCGATTGCAGAGTTGAATTTTGTGCCAAACACCATAGCGGCGTCGCTTTCGTCCAAGCAGTCGGGCCGGGTGGCACTGCTCATCAATATGATTGCCAAGACACAGGTTATCGATGAAATTGATATGCAGTATTTGTCCGGGGCCATTACCAAGGCAAAGGAGCTTAAGCTCGACGTCATTACCGTATTCTTTTCCATGATACAGGATAAGTCGTTGGAGGATATCATTGCTTATTTTAAGTCCCAGAATATTTCGGGCATCATTATCTATGCGATGAGCAAAGAGGACAAGGTGCTTCATCAGCTTGTAAAGAGCGGAAATTTTAAAATCGTGCTTGTGGATGCACCCATGGTAAATAAAAATACCTCGACAATCTGGATAGACCAGATGCAGGCCCAGTATGATGTGGCAAAAAAGACAATCGAAGAAAATAATTGTAAGAGAGTGCTATACATTGCCGGTAAGAAAAATGGTTATGTGACGGAAAAGCGACTCTTGGGAATGAAAAAGCTGGCAGAGGATATGGACTTGAAGCTGCTTGTAAGGGGCGGCGAATTTTCCGAGCTTGCGGCAAGAAAGCTGACATTTCAGTACGCAGCGGGCAAGGATGTGGTAGTGTGTGCCTCGGATCTGATGGCCATTGGCGCCATGAAGGCACTGACGGAAATGGATATTTTCCGGCCGGTATGCGGATTTGACGGCATTATGCTCATGGGATATGTCGGAAAGCAGATGAACACCATCCGGCAGAATTTCAGTTTTATTTCGGCTGAAGCGGTAGAGGAGGTCAATCGTCTGATGAAAGGGGAAAAGGGCCGGGAAGTAATTTTACCGTATAGCATAGAGAGATTGCAATATATGGATATAATATGTTAGAAAACAATGGAGGGAAAACATGAATCTGGAACAGAAATTAAACGCATTAACACAAAAGGGATACAAAAAAGACATTGCAGAATGCAGCAATGAAGAACTGTACTACAGCCTTTTGAATCTGACAAAGGAATATATCGATGAAAAGCCATTGATTAAAGGGAACAAAAAGGTATACTATATTTCTGCAGAGTTTCTTATCGGTAAGCTGATGAGTAACAATCTGATCAATCTGGGGTTGTATGACGAGATGAATGCCCTGCTTGCAGCGAAGGGAAAATCCCTGGCAGAAGTGGAAGAAGTAGAGCCGGAACCTTCTTTGGGCAACGGTGGTCTGGGAAGACTGGCAGCCTGCTTTTTGGATTCTATTGCCACACTGGGACTGCCGGGCGACGGTATCGGTCTGAATTACCACTTTGGATTGTTCAAACAGGTATTTACGGATAAGCTGCAGGATGCACAGAAGAATGACTGGATGGAAGCTTTAAGCTGGCTCAATAAAACAGACACTACTTTTGAAGTGGAATTCGGAGACAGAACTGTAACCTCCAGATTGTACGATATCGATGTGGTAGGTTTTGACAATGGTGTGAACAAGCTGCATTTATTCGATATCGAAACAGTGGATGAATCCATTGTAAAAAAAGGTATCAGCTTCGATAAGGAAGATATTGAGAAGAACCTGACTCTTTTCTTATACCCGGATGATTCCGATGAGGCAGGCAATTTGTTACGTATTTACCAGCAGTATTTCATGGTGAGCAACGGTGCCAGACTGATTATTAAGGAGATGAAGGAAAACGGCTATGATCTGCACAAGATGTATGAGCATGCGGTTATCCAGATCAATGATACCCATCCTACCATGGTTATTCCGGAGCTGATTCGTATCCTCATCATGGAAGAGGATTTCAATATGAGCGAGGCTATTTCTGTAGTAAGTAAGACCTGTGCTTATACCAATCATACCATTTTGGCAGAAGCATTGGAAAAATGGCCGGTGAAATATCTGAAAAAGGTAGTTCCCCAGTTAGTACCCATTATTCGGGAACTGGACAGAAGAGTGGCTGCAAAGTACAGTGACCCTAAGGTACAGATTATCGATGAAGAAGGCAGAGTACACATGGCACACATCGATATTCACTATGGTTTCTCTGTGAATGGTGTGGCAGCTATCCACACGGAGATATTAAAGGAAACGGAGTTAAATCATTTTTATAAATTATATCCTGAGAAATTTAACAATAAGACGAACGGCATCACTTTCCGACGCTGGCTGCTGTCCTGTAACCATGAGCTGGCAGGGCTGATTACGGATACCATCGGGGACGGTTATAAGAAGAATGCGGATGAACTGGAGAAGCTGCTTGCATTTGCAGATGACGAGGTGTTCCTGGATAAATTAGAGAGTATCAAGAAGCAGAAAAAACAGGCACTGGCAGAGTACATCGAGGAAAAGGAAGGTATTACTTTAAATCCTGACTCTATCTTCGATATCCAGATTAAGCGTCTGCACGAGTACAAGCGTCAGCAGATGAATGCGCTTTATATCATCCATAAGTATCTGGAAATCAAGGCAGGCAAAAAGCCGGTAAGACCTCTTACCTTTATTTTCGGAGCAAAGGCTGCACCTGCTTATGTGATTGCGCAGGATATTATCCACCTGATTTTAGTGATGCAGGATATCGTGTCAAAGGATCCTGATGTTAGTCCCTATATGAAGGTGGTCATGGTAGAGAATTACAACGTAAGCTATGCAGAAAAACTGATTCCGGCATGTGACATTTCAGAGCAGATTTCCTTAGCTTCCAAGGAAGCATCCGGCACCGGTAACATGAAATTTATGTTAAATGGTGCGGTCACACTGGGCACTGCCGACGGTGCTAATGTGGAAATTGGTGAATTGGTCGGTGAAGACAACATCTACATCTTCGGTGAAAAGTCTGAACAGGTTATCGAGCATTATGCGAAAGCAGATTACGTGTCTAAGGATTACTATAAAAAGAGTCCGGTGATTAAAGAAGCAGTTGATTTCATTGTCAGCAAGAAAGCACTTAAGGTGGGGCATAAAGAAAATCTGGAAAGACTCTACAAGGAACTTCTGAATAAGGACTGGTTCATGACCCTGCTTGACTTGGAGGATTATATTGCTACCAAGGACAGGATGCTTGCAGACTATGAAGACAGGAGCAAGTGGAGAAAGATGATGTTAACCAATATTGCCAAAGCAGGCTTCTTCTCTTCCGACAGAACGATTGCCGAGTATAACAGGGATATATGGCATTTATAAAACAAAGGATAGCGAGGAGACAGATAAAATGAGAAAAAGTGGTATTTTGCTGCCGGTATCCAGTATTCCTTCCCAATATGGTATCGGTACATTTTCAAAAGAAGCCTACGAATTTGTGGATTTTTTGAAGGCAGCGGGGCAGAAGTTCTGGCAGATTCTGCCTCTTGGACCGACTGGCTACGGAGATTCTCCGTACCAGTCCTTTTCCACGTTTGCGGGCAATCCCTATTATATAGATCTTGAGGCACTTATCAAACAGGGCTATTTAAAAGAAGACGAATGCAGGGCATGCGACTTTGGAAGCGATGAGGAATATGTGGACTATGAGAAAATCTACCTTTCCCGTTTTAAGATACTGCGTAAGGCGTTTGAAAGAGCATTTGGGAAAAAGCATCTGGATCAGGATGCCGGCTATCGGAAGTTTGTGGAAAAGAACAGCTATTGGCTGGAGGACTATGCTCTGTATATGGCAATTAAGGATAGCCTGCACGGTGTGTGCTGGATAGAATGGGATGAGGATATCAGGCTGCGCAAGCCGAAGGCCATGCGGACATACGGAGAGAAGTATAAAGAGGATGTGGAATTTTACCGTTTCCAGCAGTATCTTTTTTCCGAACAGTGGAAGGCATTGAAGGCCTATGCCAATAAGAATGGTATCGAAATTGTAGGAGATATTCCTATTTATGTAGCGTTTGACAGTGCGGATACCTGGGCAGGTCCTAAGCTCTTTCAGTTAGACGATACATGCACTCCTGTTGCAGTGGCCGGCTGTCCGCCCGATGCTTTTTCTGCTACCGGACAGCTCTGGGGCAATCCCTTATATGATTGGGAGTACCATGAAAAGACTGGCTTTGACTGGTGGATGAAGCGGATTGCTTATTGTTATGAGCTTTATGATGTGGTTCGAATTGACCATTTCAGAGGCTTTGATGAGTACTGGTCTATTCCTTACGGGGATGAGACTGCTGAGAACGGTAAGTGGTGCAAAGGTCCCGGCTATGCGATTTTCGATACCATGAAGAAGACCTTGGGGGAGAAAAAGGTAATTGCAGAGGATTTGGGATTTTTAACGGACAGCGTAATCGAATTGGTGAAAAAGACCGGTTATCCCGGCATGAAGATCTTGCAATTTGCTTTTGATTCCAGGGAGGAAAGCGATTATCTGCCCCACAATTATCCTCACAACTGCGTGGTGTATACCGGTACCCATGACAATGATACGACCCTGGGATGGTATACTTCCTTGCCGGCAACGGATAAGAATTTTGCAGACAGATACATGAACTTACGGGATGACGAGGAAGAAGTGGAGTGGGAATTTATCCGTGCTGCGATTTCGTCCGTGGCAGATACCGCCATTATTCCCATGCAGGACTATCTGGGGCTGGACGAAAGGGCGCGTATCAATATTCCTTCCACTTTGGGGAATAACTGGAAATGGCGTATGAAAAAGGACGCATGCACACCGGAACTTGCAAAGCGGGTTAAGAAGCTCTGCAAGCTGTACGGCAGGGTGTAACTGAAGCACAGGACAGATATTTAGAAGGATATCTGTCCTGCCGCTGTAGAAATCTGATCCATATCTTACAGCTTGCGCATGCTTAAATAGGAATTGTGGTAGGATGCGTTATAAGTCACGTCCTCTAAGAACCAGTCAGGCGGCAGAAAGGTTTCTGCCGCATTTTTGCTGCCAAATTCCACCTCGGCGAGAACAAGCGGTGCAAAGGGAGGATCGAAAACATCCAGTTCAATGGTAAGGGAATAGCCTTCCGGCGGCCTGGGGCCGCCGGGCATGAACTGGGGATGCTCCAAGGGAATCAAATATCGTTTTTTGGATATGATATTGCCATCAGCTTTGCTGCGAAGATGGTAATAGGCCTCTTCGTTGAGCGGAAGATTATGTTCTTCACGGGCCATCATGCCATGTCCCTTGTAGGTCATATAGAATTCATCATCCTGCCTGCGGACCCGGACTACGGGGTCGGTATTTAAATAAGCCTGCTCGATGACATGAACAGGATAGAGGTCGAGGTTTTCGGGAAGCTGTTTAATTGTAAATTTTCGTTCGATTTCCATGCAGAAGCTCCTTTATCAATATTCTATTTACCATTATACCGCATTTTTTAATGAAAACAAGTCCGGTATGAATGATTGTAATATATGGGAAAATGTGATAAAAATAAAAGGAGAGGATTGCATATGACAGTCTGGGCATCTGAACAGGACAGGAGGAATTTTATGAGTAAAATAGCAGTTTTTTTTGCACAGGGTTTTGAAGAAATCGAGGCTCTTACCGTTGTGGATTTATGCAGGCGGGCCGGGATAGAGACGACGATGGTTTCCATCACAGGGGAAAGAAAAGTAGCGGGAGCACATGGAATCTGTGTGTCGATGGATATGCTTTTAAGTGAATTGGATTTTGAAGAATTGGATATGATGGTATTACCGGGCGGTTCGCCGGGATTTAAGAATCTGGAAGCCTGTGACGCTCTCATGCAGGAACTGGATGCTTTTTATAATGCGGGAAAATATGTCAGTGCCATATGCGGGGCCCCCACCATCTTTGGACACAGAGGCTATCTGCAGGGCAGAAATGCCTGCTGTTATCCCGGTTTGGAAGGCCATCTTGCAGGGGCTGCCACCAGCGAGAACAGTGTAGAGGTATCGGGGCATGTCACCACCTCGAGAGGGGTGGGAACGGCCATTCCCTTTGCGCTTGCCATTGTAGAGAGATTCTGTGGCAAGGAAAAGGCAGAGGAACTGGCAAAGAGCGTGGTCTACAGGTGATTTTTAGAAAAAACAAGGGAGGCAGCCTGGCTGCCTCCCCCATTTACAGGGATCCTTATTTCATGGACTCTTCCTGCTTCTTGATCATTCTACGAACCATCTCTCCGCCGATAGAACCTGCTTCCTTAGAAGTCAGGTCACCATTGTAACCTTCCTTTAAGTTAACGCCAAGCTCAGATGCAACTTCCGTCTTAAAACGATCCATTGCTGCTTTAGCTTCAGGAACTTCTACTCTATTAGCTCTGCTACTTCCCATTTTGTTCACCTCCATAAGATTTTTTGGTTTCTACATGTCGTTCTGACTGCAATCTATCTTCAAGATAAGCGGATACTCACCACTTATCCCGGAGACTGCAGAGAGCTTCCGTAACCGGATGCTGACTTCCGTGTTAAGCGTGTTGTTATCACTTATCTTGATGTTAGTATTAGCAGTGGTGAAAAAATTATAATGGTAAGTTTTTCAATTAAAAATGGGAAACAGCTTGGAGTTATTCATCCGGATAATCCTGTATCGTTTCTCCGATGAGGTCTAAGTCAATTTCCAAATCGCCATCGTAGATGCGAACGGGCACCTTGCCATGCAGACCGTATACAATGGGAAGGTCATCATGCTCGATATCATAGACCAGCAGCTTTTGCTTATCGGGGTCGATGATCCAGTATTCCCGGACTCCGGCTTCCATATATTTCATCAATTTCAGACCGATATCCTTTTTTCGGGTAGAGGGGGAAAGTATCTCCAAAATAAAATCGGGAGCCCCCATAATGCCCCAACGCCTGATTTTATCCCGGTTTTTGTCACAGATAATGATGAAATCAGGCTGTACCATGGTCTTATCATCGCAGTCCAGGCGTACATCAATAGGAGAAAGCATGGAAATGCAGTTGCCTTTTTTCTGGTCAATATAATTGGTAAACTGGTTAAAAATCCTGCCGGCGATATGTTGATGGACGAAGCTGGGAGAGCTCATATCGTAAATCACACCATCAATCAGCTCCACCCGTCTGTCATCCGGCAGGGCATAATAATCCGCTACAGTGTATTCACCCTGTCTCTTGCCCCAAAAGGGAGCCATTCCGGCATCGTAGGACGTGGCCGGTTCTTTGACCATGCCGGACAGTGGTTCTCCCTGATAAATGGAATCCTCGCATACCATATGAGAAGAATTTTTGCAGGGAGCCGGTTGCTGGAAGAACTGCTCCAGAGCCTGTAGGGTGCTATAGCGGGGTGAGAGTGTATCTCCGCCGAAAATCTTCTGTACCGTACCGAGTGGCACACCCGAACCTTTGGAGATGGCAGAATAGGAATATCCTTTTTCTTTTTTTATTTTCTTCATTTCATCGATTGTCATAGAACACCTCCGGCCATATGCGACATCTTTATTTGATACAACCATATTATAATATAATAATAATAAAAATGCAACCGTAAAATAACCAAAAAGTAGTAAATAAGGTAGAAGAATGGAAAAAAAGGAATATATTCAATAATCATTGAAAAAGGGACTTGATGTATCAAAAATCATATGCTACATTGTAGCTGGAATATTACAGCGCAAATCAGCGCAGAAGTGAGGATACCATGCAGGAGAAGCGTTTGAACGGGCCACTACAGGAGGTAGCTCCTTTTTGCAGAAAAGCGGCGGCAGCAGGTGCCGTATTATTGAAAAACGAGGGCAATATGCTGCCCATCAGGGAGGAAGACCATGTTGCCTTGTTTGGCAGATGCCAGATAGATTATTACAGGAGCGGAACAGGCTCAGGCGGGCTGGTGAATGTAGAGTATACCACCAATCTGTTAGATGGACTGCGACGCTATCCCTGGGTGCATTTAAACGAACAGCTTGTCCGTACCTATGAGAGCTGGGTAAAGCAGCATCCCTTTGATAAAGGAAACGGCAATTTTGCATCGGAGCCCTGGAACCAGGCGGAAATGCCTTTGACAGAAGAACTGGTAAGAGAGGTATCCGAAAGATCCAATAAGGCTATTGTGGTCATCGGCAGGACTGCCGGAGAAGCACAGGATAATCAGGATGTGTCGGGCAGCTACAGGCTGACAAAGGAGGAGAAGGAGGAAATTGCTCTTGTTACCCAATATTTTACCAATGTAGCCGTTCTCCTCAATGTTTCCAATATCATAGATATGAGTTGGATAGAGGAGAAATGGTGCCATGGGCATATAAGGGCGGTGCTCTATACCTGGCATGGCGGTATCGAAGGCGGCAATGCGGCAGCAGACCTGCTGGCCGGGGAGGTTTCTCCGTCGGGGCACCTGACGGATACGATTGCTTATTCTGTCACAGATTATCCTTCCTATGCCAATTACGGTAATGAAGTGCGCAATTTTTATGAAGAGGATATCTATGTAGGATACCGGTATTTTGAAACCTTTGCCCCTGAGAAGGTATTGTATCCCTTTGGATTTGGATTATCCTATACTACATTTTCCTGGAATCTGCTTCAGACCGAAGTGAAGGGAGAAGGGGCGGACAGTGTTGTTTCCATCCGGGCAGAGGTGACTAATACCGGTGACTATACCGGCAAAGAAGTCTTGCAGGTGTATGTGGAGGCTCCCCAGGGCAGATTGGGTAAGCCTAAGAAAGTGCTGGTAAATTTTGCCAAAACGGGGCTGCTGGCACCGGGAGAAACAGAAGTGCTTACGCTGGATACAAAAGTGAAAAGCTTTGCATCCTATGATGACGGCGGCCTGACAGGCCATAAATCCTGCTATGTGCTGGAAGAGGGCGATTACCGGTTCCACGTAGGCTGTGACTGCCGCAATACCAAGGAAGTATTGCTAGAAGGAAGAGCCCCTTTTTCTGTTCAGGAATTGCTTGTGACTGATACTTTGAGCGAGGCAGCAGCGCCAAGAAGGAACTTTCGAAGGATGAAACCGGCCAAACAGCCGGATGGTACATATAAAATTACCTATGAGCCGGTTCCTGTAAGGACTACGGATTTGCAGAAGAGGATTTTGGATAACCTGCCACCAGCATTCCCTGCGGCAAAAAGGGCGGACATTGCTTTCCGGGATGTGAAAGAGGGCAGGGCCACACTGGAGGAATTTACAGCGCAATTGTCGTTAAAGGAACTGTCCACAATCGTACGTGGAGAAGGCATGTGCAATCCCAGGGTGACTTCCGGGACGGCGGCAGCCTTTGGCGGTGTCAGCGATGAACTGGCAGAAAGAGGCATTCCGGCAGCCTGTGCTTCGGATGGTCCTTCCGGCATCCGGCGGGATACCGGGGAAAAGGCGACACAGCTGCCTATCGGTACGTTGCTTGCCTGCAGCTTTGATCCCAAGCTGGTAGAGGAGCTCTTCTATTTAGAGGGGCAGGAACTGGCACAGAACGAAATAGATACTCTGCTGGGGCCAGGCCTTAATATCCACCGATATCCTTTAAACGGCAGGAATTTTGAGTATTTTTCCGAAGATCCTTATGTGACCGGTCAGATGGCGGCAGCCTGTGAGCGCGGAATGGGCAGAGCCGGTGTCATGGGAACCTTGAAGCATTTTGCCTGCAATAACCAGGAAATAGCCAGGCATGAGGTGGAATCGGTGGTATCGGAAAGAGCACTCAGGGAAATCTATTTAAAGGGGTTTGAAATTGCAGTGAAGGAAGGTGGAGCCCGTTCCGTCATGACCACCTACAACCCCATGAACGGCTATCAGAATTCCTGTCACTATGATTTGAATACCACCATCCTGCGAGGTGAATGGGGCTATCAGGGCATTGTCATGACCGACTGGTGGGCGAAGTTAGACGATGTCATGGAGGGTGGAAAGCCCAACTATACGGACATGGCCTCCATGGTGCGTGCGCAGAACGACATCTACATGACAGTGAACAACAACGGTGCTGCCATCAATGCGAAAGGCGACAATACAGAACAGGCGGTGGCAGAAGGCAGTCTGACTATCGGGGAATTACAGAGATGTGCCATGAATATCCTGCGTTTTCTGTTAGCGGCTCCGGCTTCTGAGAGAGAGGTGTGGGTGGAGGAAGCGAAAGTGTTTACGCCACTTGTGCCGGATGAGACAGGAAAATGTGGTAAAGAGGCAGAGGACATCACCGGCTGGATCAATACGGGTAATGGAAGATTGGAGAATAAAAAGGTACACATCCGAGTAAAAAAGGGTGCTTCTTACGACATTCAAGTACGATTGCTATCCAATGCGAACTATCTGGAGCAGATGCTCTGCCAGCTGTATATCAACGGGCAGAAAGCAGCCGATATCCAAAGTACCAGTACCAGGGGAGCATGGGTGCTGCAGCGGGTGGCGAAGGTGGTGCTGCAGGAGGGAGTTTACGAGCTGTCGGTGGAGCACGTCAGGCCAGGCATCGAAATCGGAGCAATACAGTTTATTCCGGTGTCTTTATCTGTCTAAACAGCAGGAAAAGGCAGATGACATTGGGAAAGACCATGATGGCATTGACAAGATCCGTAAAGCCCCAGACCAGGTTCATGGGGATGACCGCCCCTATGTAGATCATAACAATATAGACAAGGTGATAAGAGCGGACGCCTGTTTCTCCAAACAGGTAAGCCGCTCCTTTTTCCCCAAGATAGCACCAGCCGACTAAGGTGGCGAGGGCAAAGGCTGTCAGGGAGAGCGTCAGAAAAGCAGTGCCGCCGAAGGGCAGAAAAGTAAAAGCAGCGCTGGTAAGGCCTGCATCCGAAAAGCTGTCTGCGCTGCCCGGGTGTGCCAGCATGCTACTGATGATGGTAAAACCGGTCAATGTACACATGATGATGGTGTCCCAGAACACAGCAGTCATGGAAATAAGAGCCTGTCTGACCGGATTGGTACTGCCGGAAGCGCCTGCAGCAATGGCAGCTGTGCCGATACCGGCCTCATTGGTAAACAGTCCCCTTGCAATACCAAAGCGGGCAGCTACTAAAAAAGTACTGCCTACAAAGCCGCCGCCGGCTGCACGGCCTGTGAAAGCCGATGACAGAACGAGGGAAAGAGCAGGAAGCAAAAAAGCGCGGTTCTGCCAAAGAAGAAACAGACAGGCACCCATGTAGAGAAAGCTCAAAGGCGGTACCAGACGGGTGCAGAAGCTGCCGATACTCCTTACACCTCCCAGTATGACCAGACCGGTCAACATAGCAGCAGCAATGCCGACGATATGAGGAGAGAGCTTCCAGGTGGAGTAGGCGGCATCTGCAATAGCGGAGGACTGGGTGGTACAGCCGGCACCAATGGCTGCACAGACAACGCAAAGGGCATAAAATTTGCCAAGACCCTTGCTTTTTAAGCCATGCTCCAGTACATACATGGGTCCGCCGACGCTGGCACCATCCGAGGTCTGTTTTCGATACAGGCAGCTTAAAAAGCATTCTGCATAAGAGGTCGCCATGCCGAAAAGCCCTGTCAGGAAGCACCAGAAGAGAGCACCGGGACCGCCCAGGGCAATAGCGGTGGATACGCCTACGATATTTCCTGTGCCGAGAGTGGCGGCCAGCGTAGTAGCCAGAGTGGCAAAGCCACTCAACCCTTTTTTTGAGGAAGCCTCTTCCGGGGATACGGAGAGGCGGATGGCGCGGAAGGTATGCCGTTGGGGAAAGAGCCTTATGGTAAAGAACAGGTGGGTGGCGGCTAAAAGCAGAATAATGGGGCCGTTCCAGAGAAAAGCATTTATTTTTTCTAAAAAAGCGAAAAGAGAAGCGGCCATAGGTACCTCTGTTTGGAAAAAACGGTTATTATAATATATAGAAAAAGTTTTAGAAAATGTTTATAATTTTCTTATTGATTTTAGTGTTCCTTGTGTTATAGTAACACTAGAACAAATAACAGAGAAAAGGAGGCTATCTGTATGAACATTTCAAAATTTACCCAAAAGTCCATGGAAGCCGTAGAAGGCTGCCAGAAACTGGCATATGAATATGGGAATCAGGAAATAGAACAAGAGCATTTACTCTATAGCCTTTTGACCATAGAAGACAGTTTGATATTAAAGCTGATTGAAAAGATGGAAATCAATAAGGAGCATTTCTGCAAGCGTGCTGAGGATGCTTTGAACAAGCGTGTCAAGGTACAGGGAGGAGAGCTTCACGTGGGACCGGATTTAAATAAGGTCCTGCTATCTGCCGAGGATGAGGCCAAGGGGCTGGGTGACGAGTACGTTTCCGTAGAGCATCTGTTCCTTGCCATGATTCAAAATCCCAACAAAGCCATCAAGGAGATTTTCAAGGAATACGGCATTACCAGGGAGCGCTTTTTACAGGCACTGTCCACTGTCAGAGGCAATCAGCGTGTGACCAGCGACAATCCTGAGGCAACCTACGATACCTTGACCAAGTATGGGCAGGAACTGGTGGAAAAGGCCAGGGAGCAGAAGCTGGATCCGGTTATCGGCCGTGACAATGAGATCCGTAATATTATTCGTATTTTGTCCCGTAAGACGAAGAATAACCCTGTGCTCATCGGGGAACCCGGTGTCGGTAAGACTGCCGTCGTAGAAGGGCTGGCACAGCGTATCGTCCGGGGAGATGTCCCCCAGGGGCTGAAGGACAAAAAGATTTTTGCGTTGGATATGGGTGCACTGGTGGCAGGTGCCAAGTACAGAGGCGAATTTGAAGAGCGTCTGAAGGCGGTACTGGACGAAGTAAAAAAGAGTGAAGGACAGATTATTCTGTTCATTGATGAGCTGCATACGATTGTGGGAGCCGGTAAGACGGACGGTGCTCTGGATGCAGGCAATATGTTAAAGCCCATGCTGGCGCGCGGGGAACTGCATTGTATCGGTGCTACCACCCTGGATGAGTACAGGCAGTACATTGAAAAGGATGCGGCGCTGGAGCGGCGTTTCCAGCCGGTTATGGTGGATGAACCTACTGTGGAGGATACGATTTCCATTCTGAGAGGTTTGAAGGAGCGCTATGAAGTATATCATGGTGTCAAGATTATGGACAATGCTCTGGTGAGTGCAGCTGTACTGTCCAACCGTTACATTTCCGACAGATTTTTGCCTGATAAGGCAATCGACCTGGTAGATGAAGCCTGTGCCCTGATTAAGACGGAACTGGATTCCATGCCCACCGAGCTGGACGAATTGCAGCGTAAAATCATGCAGATGGAGATTGAGGAGGCTGCCCTAAAAAAGGAAGATGACCGCCTCAGTCAGGAAAGGCTGGAGACCCTGCAGAAGGAATTGGCAGAATTAAAGGAAGAGTTTGCCGGTAAAAAAGCCCAATGGGACAATGAGAAGGCTTCTGTGGAGAGGCTTTCCAAGCTGCGTGAGGAGATTGATTCCATCAACAGCCAGATTCAGATTGCACAGAGAGAAGGTAACCTGGAAAAGGCGGCAGAGCTTTCCTATGGAAAATTGCCGGCATTGAAAAAGCAGTTGGAAATTGAAGAAGAACAGGTGAAAAGTTCAGAATTGTCTTTGGTACACGAAAGCGTATCGGAGGATGAGATTGCCCGCATTATTTCCAGATGGACCGGTATCCCGGTGGCAAAGCTGACAGAGAGCGAGAGAAATAAGACCCTGCATCTGGATGAAGAACTGCACAAGAGAGTGGTGGGCCAGGATGAAGGCGTTACCAAGGTATCCGAAGCCATCATGCGTTCTAAGGCGGGAATCAAGGATCCGACCAAGCCTATCGGTTCCTTCCTGTTCCTGGGACCTACCGGCGTAGGTAAGACGGAGCTTGCTAAATCTCTGGCACAGGCCTTGTTCGATGATGAAAGCAATATGGTGCGTATCGATATGAGTGAATACATGGAGAAGTATTCCGTGTCCCGTCTGATTGGAGCACCTCCCGGATACGTAGGTTATGAGGAAGGCGGCCAGTTGACCGAAGCGGTCAGAAGAAAACCATACTCAGTTGTATTATTTGATGAGATTGAAAAAGCCCATCCTGATGTGTTCAATGTTCTTTTACAGGTGTTGGACGATGGACGGATTACGGACTCCCAGGGACGTACGGTGGACTTCAAGAATACCATCCTGATCATGACCTCCAATATCGGTGCACAGTATCTGTTGGAAGGTATCAGTGAGGACGGCACGATCAAGCCGGAAGCAGAGAGGCTGGTCATGGAGGATCTGCGGAACCATTTCAGCCCGGAGTTCCTGAACCGTCTGGATGAGACCATTCTCTTTAAGCCTCTGACCAAGGACAATATCAGTGGTATCATCAATCTGATTATTGAGGACTTGAACAGAAGGCTTGCTGACAGGGAGCTGAAAGTAGTCTTAAGTGATGAAGCAAAGCAGTTTATCGTAGATAATGCCTACGATCCCGTGTACGGTGCCCGTCCGTTGAAGCGTTATATCCAGAAATACGTGGAGACCCTTTCCGCAAAACTGATTTTGGCGGATATGGTAGAGGAAGGCGATACCATCAGGATTGAAGTAGAGAACGGTGCGCTGACTGCAAAAGCAATAAAATAATTAAAAGGAAAAGCCTATCCGGTTGTGATAGGCTTTTTTAGTGAATTTTTCTTTGCAGAGAAATTTTATTAGTTCATTGACAGACATATGGGGCGATGGTATAAT
>JBJFCM010000035.1:0-3683 GCA_051888955.1 Lachnospiraceae bacterium
TGGTGACCTTGATGCAGAGGAAGCAAAACCACCTGTCCTTCACGGCTCTGCGGGGAAAATAGCAGGTACTACGTTGATTTTATCCATATTTGCCGATGACAGCAGCACCTCTTGGAATGAAAGCGATACTGCCGATGTGACAGCGATGCAGGACAGCCTGCAGTACCTTTCCATTGCAACGGAATGGTTGACGGCGCAGTGTAATGTCTGGGGAGCGGAGCCGGAGTTTATCTATGACTGGTCGCAGGATGCTTCCCTTTTTTACCGGACAGCATTTGAGGGAGATATGACAGAAGAAGACGGTTATGAGGATGCGGTAGCCTATATTGAAGCGGCTGTTTCATCCGATGAACTGCTGGAGAAATATGGAGCTGACAATATTCTCTATATCTTTTATTATCATACACCGCTTTCCAACCGGACCCCTTCCTGGTCCTATGTCTACGAGGTGGACGATCCGGATACCTATTATGAGGTCTGTAACATTTATATTGGCAGCAGTGAAGGCATAGAACCGCCTGCTGTGTATGCCCATGAGATCCTTCATGCTTTTGGAGCGCCGGATTTGTACGCATTTGAGGAGGATGGTGGCAACTGCGGCATTACACAGGAGTACGTAGAATACTGTGCATCCACAAATTCCAATGATATCATGTTTACTGTCCGGGATATTTCCACGGGTCAGTACGTTTATGAAAAAATCACCAATGAATTTACTGTGCTGGATGCTTACTATGTGGGGCTTGCGGATGATTGCCCGGAAATAAAAGCCTGGGGACTTGGAGTGAGCGAATACCGATAGAGTGCTTAATTTTCTCTTTTCGTGATAATGCACAAAAAGGTATTGTGCAAAACTACCAAAAACAATGTATCGTATTTGTAATATTTGTGAATTTTGAGACTGGACGCATAAAGTAGGCTATGCTATTATAATACTCGTAACCCCCCCAATACATTATATAGTTTTTTGCTATACCCCATAAGAAAGAAATACCTTCTCTAAAAAGGACAGTCGTCGCGGCTGTCCTTTTTACTGTCTATTTTTATATATTCTTTTTACGGGATAAACTTGCATAGGATGACCGAATATTATAAAATATAATAGATATTATGGCAAAAGAGGTCATTCCTTTATGGATACGAATTTTTTTGGAAAAGTAGAACAAAGTCAGTTATATATCTCCTCCATGCGCCCGGTGTTCAACAAGCGAGCGCTTTTCAGCGATACGACAGAGGAATATGTGACTCCTTCAGAGCCCAATCCCTATGAAGAGATCACTATCCGTTTTCGGACTGCGAAAAATAACGTTGACAGGGTATTTTTGATATGCAGGGGAGAAAAACTTCTGATGTTAAAAGAAAGAACGGACGAGGTTTTTGACTTTTATTCTATTAACGTCCAGCTTGACAATGTTAAGATATCCTATCATTTTGAAATAAATGTCGGAAAAATAGTCGGTTTCTATGATATGAGAGGTCTGAATCAGGACGTCAACGAATATTATGATTTTGTAGTGATTCCGGGCTTTAAGACACCTGCCTGGGCCAAGGGTGCGGTAATGTACCAGATTTACATTGACCGTTTCTACAATGGCGACAAGACCAATGATGTGGAGACCAATGAGTACTGTTATATCGGAGAAAATGTCACCCATGTAGAGGACTGGAACAAATATCCGGCACAGATGGGTGTCAGGGAGTTTTACGGCGGCGACTTACAGGGCGTGCTGGACAAGATGGATTATCTGGAGGACTTGGGGATAGAAGTGATTTATTTCAATCCACTGTTCGTATCACCCTCCAACCATAAATATGACATTCAGGATTATGACTATATCGATCCCCACATCGGGAAAATCGTAGATGATAGGGGAGAGCTTCTGCAGAACGGCCAGAAGGAGAACCGGTTTGCTTCTAAATATATCAACCGTGTGACAGGGAAAGCCAATCTGGAGGCATCAAACGAGCTGTTTGCCAAAGTGGTGGAGGAGGCTCACAGAAGAGGTATCAAGGTTATCCTGGACGGTGTCTTCAACCACTGTGGTTCCTTTAATAAATGGATGGACAAAGAACGTATCTATGAAAATGCGGAAGGCTATGAAAAAGGTGCTTTCGTGTCCCAAAACAGCCCTTATAAAGACTATTTCCTGTTCCACGATCAGAACAGATGGCCTTACAATCCCACCTATGACGGTTGGTGGGGGCATGAAACATTGCCGAAGCTGAACTATGAGGGTTCGAAGGAGCTTTTTGACTATGTGATGCATATTGCCAGAAAATGGGTTTCTCCGCCGTACAATGTGGATGGATGGAGGCTGGATGTAGCAGCGGATCTGGGCTTTACGCCGGAGTACAACCATTATTTCTGGAAGGAATTCCGAAAAGCAGTAAAGCAGGCCAATCCCAACGCCATTATCCTGGCGGAGCATTACGGGGATACCAGAGACTGGCTGCAGGGCAAGGAATGGGACTCCGTCATGAACTATGACGCATTCATGGAGCCTGTGACCTGGTTCTTAACCGGAATGGAGAAGCACAGCGACGATTTCAGGCAGGACCTTCTGGGCAATGCTGACAGTTTTTGGGGTGCCATGCGCCACCATAGCTCCAGTTTTTCCATGCCCAGCTGGCAGGTGGCCATGAACCAGCTTTCCAACCATGACCACTCCCGCTTTATGACGCGTACCAGCCACAAGGTGGGCCGTACCAATACAATGGGGCCGGAGGCTGCTAACCGCGACAACAATCCCGCTGTTTTTAGAGAGGCAGTGGTCATTCAGATGACCTGGCCGGGCGCACCTGCTGTATACTATGGTGATGA
Organism: Lachnospiraceae bacterium; assembly: GCA_051888955.1. Classification (GTDB taxonomy): domain Bacteria; phylum Bacillota; class Clostridia; order Lachnospirales; family Lachnospiraceae; genus Acetatifactor. The sequence goes on from JBJFCM010000035.1 coordinate 2,822, forward strand.
GGCAGGCGTCTGCGGCTTTACGGACCCGGACAACAGGCGTACCTATCCCTGGGGCCATGAAGATAAAGAACTGATAGATTTCCACAAAGAAATTATTAAAATCCATAAAGCCTGTCCTGAGCTGCGGACAGGTTCCATCAAAAGTCTGGATCAGGACTATAATTTCCTGGCATATGGCAGGTTTAACGGGAATAGCCAGACAGTCGTGCTGGTGAATAATAATGACCACGAGATAGAAAAACGAATCAGCATATGGGAAACAGGCGTACCGAAGGAAGCTGTTATTACAAAGATTTTTGAGACCACGGACACAGGCTACAGTACCGCCAAAGAAGAGCTTCCGGTACTTGCAGGTAAGATTACCATCAAGCTTCCCCGGTTCTCAGCAGTCATATTGAGACATGAAGGAACAGTGTGAGGAATAAGATTATGATGAAAAATCTATCCGATTATGTATATCTGTACGGTATGGTGATGTCCACCCATTCTTTTCTGCTAAATGGTGATTTTCCGAAGGCGGACGGCTACGGTGAAATCAGAGAAAAACATTATCTGCTGGGAGGAGAGACGGGGACGGCAGCAGCAGTGCTTGCCAGTCTTGGCGTGAACAGCAGGCTGGCTGGTACGCATCTGGGTAATCTGAACCGGGACATGATTTTGGAATATTTTCAGGATAAACCCGTGGATACCAGTGAGCTTGTATGGGAAGACTTTGACGGTGTGATAGATCATGTTTTTATTTCCGGCAATGCACGCACCTGTTTTGGTGAATTTCATATACATTTTGGAAGGAAGGAGCCGTTTTATGCTCCGCCTGTGGAAGAAAGCGTAAAAAACGCAGTATGTATAGGTGCAGATCCCT
>JBJFCM010000036.1:0-17365 GCA_051888955.1 Lachnospiraceae bacterium
TTGATATAAACCTTATCCGCATCTACTATAGCCCCCAGATAAGCTCTTGCCGTACTGCCTGCAGCTTCCTGTAAAAAGAACTCCTTTTCTATTATCAGACTGCCATGGAAAGCAGCAAGCTCCGTGTCCTTCCACAGGCCCGGTACAACCAGCTCACCTCTTGCTCCTAATGGTTCTGCGAACTGTCCGGCCTGTTCATACCATTCCCTCTGCTCACGCTCTTCCCGCTTCTGAATCTCTTCTATGTAACCCTTCCTGCGGCACTGTTTTACTTCTTCTGTGAAATCCCCAAGCTCCGTCACTGTCTTTTCACTGCACCAGGCCTGGATGGGAGTTCCGCCGATTGCCGCTCTGACAAGGCCGATGGGTACCTGATACTTCTCATACAGCGCTCTTGCCATAAAGAAACCTGTTGCCCCAAACTGATAAATCTCTTTTCCGCCGGCGTGCTTCCACTCTCCTCCGGTAAGGTCCCTCCTCGGTGCATCAAAATCATACTCCATTGGTACCACAAATTCTCTGATCAGGGGATAATCCGAGGACGCGATCACCCCCTCCGTCACATCCAGAGTCCTTACTACCGGAAGTTCCATGTTGGACTGGCCGGAAAGCAGGAACACGTCTCCAAAGGCCGCATCCTTGATTTCCACCGCATCCACCACACTTCCTTCCTCTTCCGAAAACTCTTCAAAAGAAAAAGTTATGCCGCTTTCCGCCGGTAATGCAGGAAGCGCCAAACTAAACCTTCCCTCTTCGTCAGTTCTTCCCTCTATCCGGACATCCTTCACCTTCATGACAATCAGATTCCCAGAAGTTGCCGTGCCTTTTATGGTATTCCATGCATCCCGCTGCAGCACCATTCCGTCAGAAAAAACAGGCGATAGCTTCATAACCCCACTCCTTTACCAGATACGATAGTTTCCGCTCAATGCCAATAATGCAAAAAAGTACAGACAATTGTCATAATATCTTCTCTTTCCCGTCCGCAGGGGAGTCTCCCAAAAACGCTTCACCCAGCTTTTTGCCACTTCAGTTTCCGATGCCAGCGCTCCCTGTGCATTGGCAGCCAGCAATCCTACCGGATGCAATGCCTCTCCGGGAAGCCTCGTTCCGTCAGTCTCATAGATGCCAAAGGAAGTTACTCCATACGCATCTCCGAAGAATGCAAACAGTCTGTCTGCTGCCGATCTCTGCCCTTCATCCACCCCAAACCATTCATAGTCCAGACCGATGTTGGCCACTGTACGATACGCATCGGAATAAAACCAGTCATGGCGGTCCTTCGTCCAGGAAATGGGCCTTCTCATCGGACTGCCGTCAAACTCCGCATATTCAGCGGTGAGCCCCGTCACCGGATGACAGGCTGCCGCCAGATATTTCCTGCTGGCTTTTGCTGCCTGCTTCCAGAAATCCCTGTCTTCTTCCTCTGCCCACAGAGCAAACAGTTCATAAAAATGCGGCAGATGATAGGACGGATCCGTAAAATCAATACCGGGCACGAATAAAATCTGGTGATTTTCATGGTTCCACATGGGAGCACCTTCTCTGCCGTCCTCTCCCTTATGGAGACACGCCTGCAAAATGCTCTTGGCTTCTTTCGAGTAAGCAAAAATCCCTTCCCCGTCCCCCCATCTGTGGGAAGCAAAGAATAACGCCATTGCAAAATACTCTTCTCCGTCCGGTGCCGGCCCATAGGCATTCTTGGTTCCGTCAAGCGCACATGACCAGGCAAAATATCCTTCATTCTCCCCTTCCGCCATCCACATATAGGTCTTGGCCCACTTCCAGATGCGGTCGAACTCTTCCTTCTTATCAAGCTGTACACAAATCATCATACCATAGGACATTCCTTCTGTCCGCACATCCGTATTGCCGGTATCCTCCAGATAACCCATATCCGCACCTACCGGATGATAGATACGTTCCTCTTCACTTCCGTAAAAAAACGTTTGAAAGGTATCCTCCAGTTTCCGCCTGACAGCTTCTTTTTCTACTCCTGCTTCTGCAAAAAAATCTCTGTACTCCCTCTCCCGCAAATTTTCTCCCATATGTCTCTCCCCGCTATGTATTCTCTTCCAATTCTTATTTCTATTATAAGTTTTTTTTACAAAACGGGCTTACCAAAGAATGTGAACTGCTAATCAGATATTGCTATTTTTACGCACAAAAAGAACCATCGTACCTTTTTCGTACGACGGTTCTGAATTTGTATCCTTATACATTGAAGCAGCTTCCGCCCACGAACTCCCTGCAGATAGAATTGTTAGGAAGGCTTTCACTGCTGACACCCAGAAAATAATCCAGGAACTTTAACAGCCTCTTCGCCTCGTAATACTCCGGTTCCCCCTTTGCAATGCTAAACAGCAAAGGCTCGGCAAACTGCTTTAACACCGCCAGTTCATAGATTAATGCGGAATTGAACATGGCATCTGCGCTCTCCTGGAAAGGAAAAATATTTTCCTCCTCGCCCCTTCTTACAGAAGGCCACATCTGAATCGTTCTCTTGGCATCCGCTCCTCTGGTTCGGGCATCCCTGACCATTCTGCGAAGCAGACGGACATCCGTGGTAGGAATCCGATTGTGCTCATCGATATTCAGGCTGGTAAGTGCGCTGATATAAATCTTATATTTGCTCTCATCCGGCAGTGCATAGGAGGTCTTACCGTTCAGTCCGTGAATGCCCTCTATGACCAGAATGTCCTCCGCTCCCAGCGTGAGCTTATTTCCCTTATATTCACGCTTTCCTGTCTTGAAATTAAAGGAGGGCATCATCACCGTCTCACCCCGCAAAAGCGCGCACATATCCTGATTGAACTGCTCCACATCAATGGCTTCCAGGCATTCGAAATTGTAATCCCCGTTTTCATCCCTGGGCGTGAATTCTCTGTCCACAAAATAATCATCCAGCCCGATTGGATGGGGCGTCATTCCCTGGGTGCGGAGCTGAATGGACAGACGGTGTGAAAAACTGGTCTTTCCCGAAGAAGACGGGCCGGCAATCATAATGAACTTAACATTGCCCCGGCTCACGATTTCTTTGGCAATCTCTCCGATTTTCCTTTCCTGCTCTGCCTCCTGCACCAAAATCATATCATTGATGCTTCCCGCACATATCTGATCGTTTAAATCCCCTACAGTTGAAATATTTACCTTTTTACCCCATTTTTCCGCATCTGCCAGAGTCTCAAACAAAAGCTTGCTGGAAGGCGTCTGTGGCACAAAACTCGGATTTTTCCTATCAGGCAAAAGCAGCATCATACCGGTTTTATAAGGAATTAGGTCGAAATATTTAACATATCCGGCATTAGGAAGCATATAGCCGTAGTAATAATCGAAATAGCCCTCCATCTCATAAACATTCACAAAAGAGCTTCTTCTGTATCTAAACAGTTTCTCCTTGTCCGTCATACCTTTTTCTTTGAAAAGCTCCATGGCATCATCCAGCGCCATGGATTTTTTATACAGGGGCATTTTCAGTTCCACCAGTTCCCGCATTCTCTGCTTTACCTTTGTAACCAGCTCTATTGTCACAGGGAGGTCTCCTGTGCTGATATAGTAGCCACTGCCCACGGTAAACTCCACGCGGCAATTCAAAGCCTGTGCAGGACCTGCCACATCATGGATGGCCTTCATGGTCATCATGGTAGCTGTCCTCACATAGGTCTTGTTGCCCACTGCATCCTTTAACGTAAAGAACTCCAGCACACCGCTTTTGGTAGCCTTTTTAAAAAGCTCCCTGATTTTGCCGTTGATAGCAACCACTGCTATCTGATTGTCATAAGCCGGCTGGTATTCCTTTACGATTTCTTCATAAGTAGTCCCATTAGGATACTGCTTTTCTTCTCCTTCGATTGTAAGTGTAATCATTTCCCCAATATCTCTCCTTTTATACCATTCTCCGGGTAGCTTTCTATATGACTGCAAAGGGACTTTTCTCCTCCGCTGTCTCCACAATCAGCTCCGGCATATTCCTTGTAAAATAATCCTGCATATAACTCATGAACAGCTTTTCCAGACCATAGTGTCCTGCATCGATTACAGATACTCCCTGTGCAACCAGATCCAGTCCCGTATGGTGATCAATATCTCCCGATATGAGCACCTCCACTCCCGCCGCAACAGCGAAAGGCACTACCGATTTGGCCGACCCGGGCGAAATGGCGGCAATCTCAACTTTATCATTCAATTCCCCGTAAACTCTGACAGCCGGCAATCGGAAGGTCTCCTTTACATACTCGGCACATTCCTCCAGCCGCATCACTCGCGGCAGCCTGCCGTACCTGCCGATTCCTTCCTTTGAGATTTCATCCTCATAGGTCACAGCCAGCACCTGTCTGTTTTTTAACTCTATCTCATCGGCGGCGGCATCCGCCATCCCCATCACGTCAAAATTGGTATGCATAGCGTAATAGCACATATCCGCCTGTAAGAGCCTCAGCACACGCCTGCTTACAAAATTTTCTTCCGTCACACTCTTTAACGGTGAAAAAATCAGCGGATGATGGGTCAGGAGCATATCTGCCTCAGCATCAATTGCATCCTCTATTACCTCATCCGTGGCATCTACCGCTAAGTAGACTTTTTTCACTTCCTTTGTACTCCTGCCTGCCAGAAGTCCTACATTGTCCCATTCTTCCGCGAACTTCGCCGGAGCAAGTATTTCCAGTCTCTTCATGATTTCTGTGCATTTCATAAGAATACTCCTTACCTCTGTGCAGCACCGCACAGTAAAAGCCCCTGTTCAATATCTGCAAGCTCCTCCCAAAGCTCCCTCTTTCGTCTGACAGTCTTTTCAGGCGCAGCCACATCCTTAGCCGCCTGTGCTTCCAGTCCGGCAAGAATGCTTTGGTTCCTTGCCTTTAAAATCTCCAGGTATTCCCGTAACACGGGATGCTTCTTTGCCAACAGGCAGGGTCCAAAGGCATCCGCAAGCCTCTGAGGAATTTCCTCCGGCCCTGCGCCCCTCTTTTCCACACTTTTGTCACCCGTCTGGTCATTCCCTTCTGATACAGGATGCGGAACCGCCTTTATCACAGGATAAAATTTACCGTCTTCCTTTATCAGATCTTCCTGTATGATGAGGAGTCCATGGGTTCGTAAAAACTCTCTGAAGAAACGGATTTCCGACTGGGGCTCCAGTATCAGTTCCTTTGCTGCCCTCACCTTCTCATCCCCTTCCAGGAGAATCTTTGCCATCAGGCGCCCGCCCATGCCCGCACAGATAATGGTTTCCGCTTCTCCCGGTGCAAGTGCGGTAAGACCGTCCGACAGCCTGGTCTCTATGTATTCCGAAAGCCCATAGCTTTCAATATGCTCCTTCGCCCTGGCGAGAGGGCCTGTCCTGACATCCATGGCATAAACTCTGGGTGCAATCTTTTCCCGATATAAATAAATAGATACAAAGCCATGGTCACATCCCACATCCGCGGTTCTGTTTCCGGGTGTTACCATATCTGCTATGGTCTTTAATCGTTTTGATAACTCCATGGCCTGTCCTAATCCAGATAGTCCTTCAGCTTACGGCTTCTGCTGGGATGTCTTAATTTTCTAAGTGCCTTTGCTTCAATCTGACGAATACGTTCACGGGTGACATTGAACTCCTTGCCAACTTCCTCCAGAGTACGCGCCCTGCCATCGTCCAATCCAAAACGCAGACGAAGCACCTTCTGCTCTCTCTCTGTCAAAGTTCCAAGCACCTCAACCAGCTGCTCCTTCAACAGTGTAAACGCTGCAGCATCGGCGGGCACCGGCACATTGTCGTCCTGAATAAAATCACCCAGATGGCTGTCTTCCTCTTCTCCGATAGGTGTTTCCAGAGAAACCGGCTCCTGACTGATCTTTAAGATTTCCCGTACACGTTCAACGGGCATGTTCATTTCAGCAGCAATTTCCTCCGGTGACGGCTCCCTGCCCAGTTCCTGTAAAAGCTGACGGCTTACCCTTATCAGCTTATTGATGGTTTCCACCATATGCACCGGGATACGGATGGTTCTTGCCTGGTCAGCAATGGCTCTGGTAATTGCCTGTCTGATCCACCAGGTCGCATATGTGGAGAATTTATAGCCTTTTCTGTAGTCAAATTTCTCAACCGCTTTAATCAGACCCAGGTTACCCTCCTGAATCAGATCCAAAAACAGCATGCCACGTCCCACATAACGCTTTGCTATACTGACAACCAGCCTGAGGTTTGCTTCTGCCAGGCGCTTCTTGGCTTCCTGATCTCCCAGCTCCATCTTTTTCGCCAATTCGATTTCTTCCTCGGCAGACAACAGGGGGACTTTACCGATTTCCTTCAGATACATCCTGACAGGGTCTTCAATGCTGACACCATCCGGAACGGAAAGATCGATATTCTCTACATCCACATCCTCTTCGTCAATCAGAATAATCTCCTCATCATCCACATCATCATCTTCCGTAATGCGCAGAACATCCACATTATTCTGTTCCAAGGCTTCTAAAATCTTATCAAACTGTTCCTCTTCCAACGGCATATCGCTAAAGAAATCATTGATTTCCTGATATTCCAATACATTCTTTTTCTTCTTTGCAACGGCCAGAAGCTCTTTTATCTTCTCCTCAAACCTTGCCTGTGTGTTTTCATCCATTTTGGGTTCCATCCTTTCGAAACGTAATAGTAGTATAACCTCAATCTATAGAAATATGCGTTTTGCTAAGTTCTTCCAGTGCCTTCTTGCCTGCGATCACCTGATTCAGGGCATTCACATCGCTTCCCAGCTTACCGGAATAGTACTCATAACTGTTCTTTTTGACAGCATACAAAATATCGTGGAAGGCTCTTTCCTTTTCCTGCTTTGTTTCTATAGCCTCCACTTTGGTATTGAACAGTGCTGCTGCCTGGCGCTGTTCCTCCTCATCCTCAAACATACTGACGATGGCTGCCGGATTATATTGTCCTGCCTCAATATCGGAAAACAGACGTTCCGCCACTTTCCTATACAGTTCCTCAGTAAAATCAGAAGGCGCTATATATTGGGAAATCTTCGGGTAAAGAGCGGGATTATCTGTAATCCAGGTAAGAAGCATTCTCTGCACCTTCTTACTGTTTTCCTCCGGTGTATTCTTTTTGTTCAAGGTGGTTTTGGGGCGTTCTATGGGCTTTGCAAGACCCGTCTGCGCCGCATAGGTTCCAACCAGCTTCCGCAGATTTTCAAAACCGATATTATATTTTTCTGCTATCGCTTCCAGATAATTCTCTCTTTCCACCTCAATCTCAAAGCTGCAGAGCTTCTTCGCAATTTCCTTATGGAACTTTGTTTTGCTCTCCGGATCCTTTAAATCGTAATCCCTTTCCAGTATGCGGATCTCGAACATGAAGCTGTTTTCCGCATTATCAATCCGTTCCTGAAAGGCCTCCTGTCCCAAATTCTTGATAAATTCGTCAGGGTCCTTGTAGGGCTGCATGTTAATGACCTTACCGGTCAGTCCCGTTTCTCTTAAGATGCCGATGGCACGAAGTGCCGCATTTACCCCGGCCCCATCGCTGTCATAGGCTAACAGTACATTGTCCGTATACCGCTTTAAAAGGCTGGCCTGTCCCGTTGTAAAGGCTGTGCCTAAGGATGCTACCGCCTGGGTAAATCCCGCCTGGTGCATGGAAATGACATCCATGTAACCTTCGCACAGGATAATATTGCCTGCTCTTGCGGTTCTTGCGAAATTGAGTCCGTACAGATTCCGGCTCTTATCGAAAATCGGGGTTTCCGGCGAGTTTAAATATTTGGGAGTGCCATCCCCCATAACTCTGCCGCCAAAGCCGATGACCCGATGGTTGATATCCTGAATAGGGAACATGACCCTGTTCCAGAATTTGTCATGGGTACCGTATCTCTCATCAAAGCCGGAAAGCCCTACTTCCTGTAAAAGCCTCTCATCAAAGCCCTTCTGCTTCAGATAACGTGTCAGGTCATCACTGGTCTTGTTGGCAAAGCCCAGACCGAACTTTTTCATGGTCTCTTCGGTAAGCTGCCTGCCGCTTAAATATTTGTAGCCGGCTTCTCCCTGCTTTGCACGAAGCTGGTAATAGAAATATTTTGCAGCCTCTTTATTGGCCTCCAAAAGCCTTGCCCTGTGGCTCTCCTTTTTCTTCATCTCCTCGGAGTATTCCATCTCCGGCAGGTTGACCCCCGCCCTGTCCGCCAGCATCTTAATGGCTTCACCGAATGTATAGTTCTCATAATTCATAACGAAAGTGAACACATTGCCGCCTGCACCGCATCCGAAGCAGTAGTACATCTGCTTGCTGCCTGATACGGAAAAGGACGGGGATTTCTCATTGTGAAAAGGGCAGAGTCCAAAGTAGCTGGCACCTTTTTTCTGCAGCTTCACATATCCTGATATCACATCCACTATGTCGTTTTTCATTCTGACTTCTTCTACAAGTTCTTCAGGATAATACATAGATTCCTTTAACCATGCCAGGACTTGGGTATATATAACTCTTCATAGGTAGCAATGGCAAATCGGTCCGTCATGGCTCCTATATAGTCGCATACGATCCTTTCCCTGGGTTCTCCTTCCTCTATCATGCGGAGCATGTCTGCCGGAAGCACATCGATATGCTTCAGATAGTGGTTGTACAGCGTCTCAATCAGCATCTCCGCCTTCCCCTCTTCGCTCTTCGCCTCCGGGTTCTGGTAAACATTTTCAAACATGAACTTTCGCAGTTTCTGCATGGCCTCTGCTACCGGTTCAGACATTTTGATATCACCGGTATCAAAACTGGTGGTTACGATATCGTGAATAAAATGGTCCAGTCTTTCACCTGTGGTATAACCGATTACATCTCCTATTTCACGCGGTACATCAGCCTCCGTCAGAATACCTCCTCTGATGGCATCGTCCATATCGTGATGAATATAGGCTATCTTATCCGACAGCCTGACAATTTTTCCTTCCAGCGTGCCGGGCATACTGTCCGTCTGATGGTTCAGGATACCGTCCCGCACCTCCACGGTAAGGTTCAGTCCCTGCCCGTTTTTCTCCAGCTTCTCCACTGTCCTCACACTCTGTACATTGTGTTCAAAGCCATAGGGACATATCTGATTCAGTGCGCGTTCCCCGGCATGTCCAAAAGGAGTATGCCCCAAATCATGTCCCAGGGCAATTGCCTCCACCAGATCCTCATTCATACGGAGTGCCTTCGCAATCGTACGCGCATTTTGGGAAACCTCCAGCGTATGGGTCAGCCTGGTCCTGTAATGGTCTCCCTCCGGTGTCAGGAAAACCTGCGTTTTGTCCTTCAATCTTCTAAAAGATTTGCTGTGCAGGATTCTATCTCTGTCCCGTTGGAATACAGGGCGGATATCACACTGATCTTCTTCCCTTTCTCTTCCTTTGGAATTCATGCTCAACGTAGCATACGGACTTAAATATTCCTTTTCCCACAGTTCAAGTTGTTCTCTGATTGTCATACTCAAAGCCTTTCTGCGCTTCGCGCCAAACAACACAGCTTCCTTCCCTAATGGCTGAAAATACTCCCTAACATTAATATTCGGTACAAACCTGAAAACTCCTTTTTTCTTTCTGAAAGAATTGCATATTTTCCGGTTGTGTATTATGATATTTATTACTTATGAAGGAGGTTTACTTATGAATTTTAATCCTAACAGCTCTTTTCTATTCCTTCTGGCAGCCATCGTCATTTTATTCGTTATCGCCCAATCCGTTTTTTTCCTGATACGTGCATACAGACGCGGTGTTGCCATCGGTATAGATAGAAAAACACTGAACAAAACCATTCTATCCACCGCAATATTTACTGTAGCGCCCGCCGTATCCATACTCTTAGGCGTCATTACACTGGCCAAATTCTTAGGAATTCCCCTGCCCTGGATACGCTTAAGTATCATCGGGGCCATCACCTACGAGCTGCCTGCTGCCACTACTACCGCGCAGGCGCTGGGTCTTTCGCTCTCTGAGACGATTATGGACCCAAAAGCTTATTCTGCTATCGCCTGGGTCATGACGCTGGGTATCATTCCCGGCATGTTCATCGTCCTCTTTTTCCTCAGGAAATTGCAAAACGGCATTATCAGGCTAAAGACCAAGGACAGTAAATGGGGCGACATCTTTATGTCCTCTTTGTTCCTTGGTATGATATCCGCCTTTTTAGGCATGGTATTTTCAGATATCCGTTCCGGTCTGCCCGGCTTCATTCCCATTTTTGTGGCTCTTTTCTCAGCACTCGTTATGGGCATCTGCGGGCTGCTCATAAAAAAGGGTATGAAATGGCTGGAAACCTATGCCCTGGCTATCAGCATGTTAAGTTCCATGGTTTTTGCGGCCCTTATTACCCCGCTCATCGTATAAGGAGGATATCTGTATGAATACAGCAAGCTATAATGACAGAACACATTTTGTAGGCAGAGTCTGGATGGTGATGGCCATCACCGTTGTATTGGCCGTTCCTGTTTCCATCTGTGTCTACTATAACGCCTGGCCGGACGCTACAGCAGTCCTGAAGGGTCTTTTGGGAGTAGCTCCTATCTTCTGGACAGTAGGCATTATTGAAGTCTTCACTTACGGCCCCATGCTGGGTGCCGGCGGCTCCTATCTGGCTTTTGTTACCGGTAACATCACTAATCTGAAGGCTCCCAGTGCCCTGAATGCCATGGAAAATGCGGAAGTAAAGCCCGGTACTGACGAGGGAGAAATCATTTCCACCATTGCCATTGCCACAAGCTCCATCGTTACGACTCTGGTAATTGCTTTGGGCGTACTGCTTTTATCCTTCTTAACCCCGGTTTTGAATTCTCCGGCCCTAAAGCCCGCTTTTGACAACATCCTGCCCTCCCTGTTCGGCGGACTGGCAGTGGTATATATCAGCAAAAACTGGAAGATAGCACTGGCTCCTCTTATTTTCATGATTGTGCTTTTCCTGCTGGTACCCTCCCTTTCCGGCTCTGTGGGCATCCTGGTACCTGTGGGTGCGCTGGTTTCTATTGGTGTTGCCAGAATCCTTTACAAGAAAAATCTTTTATAATTTCATAAATAGTAATGCAAAAAAAGAAAGAAGGTATGATTTATGACAGCATTCCTTGTTGCAGCAGTCCTAATCCTGATAGCACTATTTCTCATTGTTATCCTGGTGCGGGCCGCTATGTATAAGCCCTATCCCCAGCCTGAGCTGCTGCCCGGAGAGGTCAGCCTAAGCCGTGAAAAGATTGTATCCGATATGCAGGAAATGATCCGTTGCAAGACAGTTTCCCATTCCGATGAAGCTCTGACAGATTTTACGGAATTTGAAAAGTTCAGAACGCTTCTGGAGGAACGGTTTCCTCTGATACATAAGACTGCCACCAAAACCTTGATTGGCAAGACCGGCGTGCTTTACCACATTCCCGGCAAGGCCTCCGATGCTCCCACAGTCTGTATGGCACACTATGATGTGGTTCCCGTCAATGAAGAAGGCTGGGATAAGCCGGCATTCGATGGATTGATAGAAGATGATGTGATGTGGGGTCGCGGTACCCTGGACACGAAAGGCACCCTCTGCGGCATCATGGAAGCTGCCGAACAGCTTTTATCCGAAGGCTTTCAGCCAAAGCAGGACCTGTATCTTGCTTTTTCCGGCGACGAGGAGATATGCGGCGAAAGCTGTCCCGCCATGGTTTCCTGGTTTGAGGAACACGGCATTAAGCCCGCTATGGTCGTAGACGAAGGCGGCGCTGTCGTAGAAAATGTATTCCCCGGTGTTTCCGCTGAATGCGCATTGGTAGGTATTGCGGAAAAAGGTCCCATGAATCTGGAGCTTTCCTTAAAGAGCAAGGGTGGCCACGCTTCCACCCCGCCGGTGCACACCATTGCCGGCGAACTTGCCAAAGCCATGGTTACCATTGAAAAGAAGCCCTTTAAGGCTCAGATGACCAAACCGGTGGCCGGCATGTTCGACACCCTGGGAAGATATTCTTCCTTCGGCTACAAGGTACTGTTTGCAAACCTGTGGTGCTTCCAGCCCCTGCTCAACCTTATCTGCAAGAAATCCGGGGGTGAATTGAATGCCATGATGCGTACCACCTGTGCCCTGACCCGTATGGAGGGCAGCAAAGCCTTCAATGTACTGCCGCCTTCCGCTACCATCGGCATGAACCTGCGGCTTTTAGGCAAGGATACCGTGGACTCAGCAGTCGCTTATTTAAAGAAAATTATTGGAAATGAAGATATCGAATATTACGTAGAAACCGGTATGAATCCGTCCATCTGTTCCGATACGGACTGTGAAGCATGGGAAACCTTGAAAAAAGCCATTCACACCACCTGGCCGGAAGCTATCGTTTCCCCTTACCTGATGATGGCATGCAGCGATTCCAGACACTATTGCCGCATCACCGACAAGGTATACCGCTTCTCCGCCATGAAGCTCTCCAAGGAAGAACGCGGCATGATCCACAGCAACAACGAGCGCATCCCCATCGATACCCTGGTAAAGACAGTGGAATTTTATATCAGGCTGATGCGTTGCTTATAACGGTATTTTAGCCCTAACATGCAATGATAACAAGGAAAAGCCGAGGTTAAGTGACAACGTCGAGGCGCTCCTTGTTATCATTGTTCTTTATCTGCATATATCATAAATAAATTCCGCATTTTTATCCATGGCTTCATAGGCCGTCTTAAAGGGTGACATCTGGAACACATGCCACATGCCCTTGAAATGATCCAGCTTGACGGAAACATTGGCCTTTACCATTTTCTTATGCAGTTCTAAGGAATCGCTGAGCAGTATCTCATTGTCTCCCACCTGGATATAGACGGGTGGAAATCCTTCAAAATCCCCGAATAAAGGAGAAATATAAGGATTTTTCAAGTCCTCCGGACTCTTACAGACTCCCGCTGTGTAGGCCAGTATCATCCTGTCTATATATTCCTTATCCAGAACCGGATCCACCTCTGCCTTGGTCTGGTGAGATTTCCCTGAGGAAGTCAGATCCGTCCAGGGAGACATCAGTATCATGCCCCTTGGCAGAAGTCTGCCCTCTTCCTTTAATTTGAGCGTCAGCGTCAGTGCCAGATTGCCGCCTGCCGAATCTCCCGCCAGTATAATATCCCTCGCTCCATATCCCAAAAGCATCAGATAATTCCACACCTTCATGGCATCCTCCAGGGCCGCCGGATAAGGGTGCTCAGGCGCCAGCCTGTAATCAAAGCTGAGCACATCCATGGAGGTAGTATCCGCCAGCTTGGAGGTCAGCGTCCTGCCATAGAGACAACTGCCCGTAGAATAACCGCCGCCATGGCAGTACAATATCACATACTTTTTCATATGGGCGCGGTTGACGCAGGCCCATTCCCCATGGATGCCATCCATGGTAAGCTCCGTATACGTAATTTCCTTGCTGTTTCCTAAAATTGTACCAATGTGATCCTGGGACTGGCGATGCTTTCCGATATCGGGATTTTCTACAGCGCCATGTACCCGTTTGATGAGCTGCATCAGATTTTGATTTCGTTTTTCGTTAAATGCCATAATAATCTCCTTATGAATGAACCGGTTGCAAAATCAGATTTCAGAGTCTAAAAATGCAGTCTTCTGCGCACTTCGTTACGCAATCTTTCTCTCGATAACAGGGTAATCAGCGTAATATCCAGAATGGCACAGACTGTTAGTACCACCGCCGACCAGACAAGACTGATCTGCTGCCGCAGATACCAGTCAATCAGCACTTCCAGTCCTGCGCATAATACTCCGATTACCGTAAACAGATATAATGCCGTTGTCAGAAAAGTGACGGGCAGCTTTTTGATACACAGGGTGAAAACCTCTGCCAGAAAAGTCACCCAGATTGTAATCGGCAGTGCCAGCCCATAAAACCATGTGTCGCCTTGGGTCACAAAAGTAATCAGATACAAATAAATCCCTATAGACAATCCGTCCAGCAACAAGGACACATAGACAGGAAGCTTTGTATAAATGACCACAGGAACAAACAGCATCCACAAAATCAGGCAGCCGCCGATAATCAATAAGGACCATGCCGTTCCACGGAACACCAGCAGATTAAGCAGGCCGCAGGTCAGTCCCGTAGCAATCAGCACCATGGAAAGCAGTATCGCAAAATCCTTTCTTTTTACCTTTTCCACCTGCCCCTTCTGCTCCGGAAAGGGAGAAGGATTTTTTTTACTTTCTATTTCTCTGGGATTCACCACCGGAGTATTGCACAACGGACACTCCTTCAAAGATGCATCCAGTTCCACACCACAATTTACACAATATGACATACAGAACCCTCCCTGTTACTTTCTATTTTTACGTGAATGCCATCCTGCACCAGTTTCCTGAAAAAGTACCTCTCCACATCTGCTTCCATGATACTGCTGGCAAAATTGATTGTCAGGGTATCCTCAAAGCTGATGATAGCACAGTTAGTACGGCTGGAAAAAGGTTGTCCCATGTAGATATCAAACCGTTCAATATACGGTCGCATGCTGTCCGGCACTGTTAAGGCTCCCATATTCGTAAGCCCTGCCGACGAATTTTTATCCTGCACCTTTGTATAAAAGGTCCGGACTACAAAATCCTTGATGAACAGCGGCACCACACGGATAATAGGGTTGCGCTGCGTCGCTGCATTGGTAGTGATATCACCCTTCAAAAATTTTTCATTGATATAATACCGCATGTAATTGTGCACTTGGGTCACAATTTCCTCAAAGGTATACTCTCCCAGTCTGGGGTCCACTCCGGGATAAATCATGGTAATGAAATTCCGCAGTGTCTTAGATGGGAAAAATCGTCTCAAATTCACCGGCATCGCTATCTTCACGGGTCTTAGAGGAGTACTGCCATCCTTCTCCTGTTTCTGTAAGAGTGCATATAAGAGCACCGCATTAAGATATTCCGTAATAGTAGCATGGTAGCGCTTTGCCACCTCCATAACCTGCTTCACCGACATGATACCGTCAATAATATTCAGTGTATAAAAGGGCTCCTTGGTGCCCCTGACGCGATAGGTCTTCTCTCCCGGTCTGGGCGGGCACACCTTGGAATTGGCATATTTCATATAGGCATCCTCTAATTCCCCCGGGTCCGGCCTTTCCTGAATGTCCAGTACAAAACCGCCGCATTCTATGCTGTGCCCCAAGAGCCGCAAATACTCAGCCGTCATGGTCTGCAACACGCACATTCCGCCGGTTCCGTCCCCCAGGCTGTGATGCGCCTCCAGAGAAATCCTGTTTTCATAATAATAAACCCGGATGAGATACCGGTTATTTGCCTTAAAGGGCATGGGCATACAGGGGTTCTTAATATCCGGCTGCACAAAGGGACCCGGCCTGTCATTGGGCTCCAAATACCGCCAGAACAGTCCCTTTCTGATAGCCGCCTTGTAAGTCGGGAACCGGGGCAGAGTCCTGTCCAGCGCTTTCTGCAGGATATCCGGCTTTACAGGCTCCTTCAGTACTACCGAAAGGCGGTACACGGAGGAAAAGTCCTTCCTCTGCAGGGTAGGATACACGATAGCCGACAAATCCAGCTTGTACCACACGGCCTGATTCTTCTTTTTTTCTTCTTTCTTATTCACTGCCACACCACCTCGCAACAAGAGTCCGTTTACTTTTACCTGTTAGTATATACCTTTATGATAAAGATTACTGCGAAACGAGTCAAGAAAAACCGGAACAGGCCTCATAACCAGCCTATTCCGGTTCTGTTTTTCTGCTTTTTAAGCAAAGCTTATTTAAAATATTCCACACCGCTTTCAAATATCTTCAGATCCTGCTCACCGTAGATATTCATAGCAACTGCGGTATCCCTTCTCTCCGCGTGTGCCATCTTGCCGAAGCAGCGACCGTCAGGAGAGGTAATACCTTCGATAGAACAGTAGGAACCATTTACATTCCACTCTTCATCCATGGAAATATTGCCATCTATATCCACATACTGAGTCGCTACCTGACCGTTTGCAAAAAGCTTGTCCAACCATTCCTTTGTTGCTACGAAACGGCCTTCGCCGTGGGATGCCGGGCTGCAATAGGTCTTGCCCAGTTCTGCACCGCGCAGCCAGGGAGACTTGTCGGACACTACCTTGGTGTATACCATCTTGGAGATATGACGGTTGATGGTATTGAAGGTCAGTGTCGGGGAATCCACTGTCTGTCCGGTAATTTCACCGAAGGGTACCAGACCAAGCTTAATCAGTGCCTGGAAACCGTTACAGATACCCAGTGCCAGACCGTCCCTTTCATTCAGCAGCTTCATAACCGCTTCCTTCATCTTTGCATTCTGGAATGCAGTTGCAAAGAATTTCGCACTTCCGTCAGGCTCATCACCAGCGGAGAAGCCGCCGGGGAACATGATAATCTGTGCCTGTCCGATAGCCTTCTCAAATTCTTCTACAGAGTCCCTGATATCCTCTGCGGTCAGGTTCTTAAACACCTTGGTAACAACCTTGGCACCGGCACGTTCAAACGCCTTGGTGCTGTCATATTCGCAGTTGGTACCGGGGAATACCGGAATAAATACGGTAGGTTTTGCTATCTTATTCTTACATACATAGATGCTGTCTGCATGGGTAAGCTTCGTTTCTACAGGAGTGGTATCCTTCTCTGCCTTGGTGGGGAATACCTTCTCCAGGGTACCCTTCCATGCGGAAAGTGCCTCTTCCAGATCCAGCTTCATATCGCCGTATACAAAGGCAGGTTCCTCGGTCACACAGCCAAGCAAAGTATAATCCACTTCGGATGCGGTAAGAACATCCATCTTATCTGCTGCAACTTCTGCCACGATGTCACCCAGGCCGTTTTCAAACAACGCATTTACCAAAATCTCACTATCTATTGCCACACCCAGCTTGTTACCGAATGCCATCTTGGAAAGTGCGGCTGCCACGCCCTTGCTGTCCAGTGCATAAGCGGAGACGATTGCCTTCTTCTGCATCAGCTCTGCAATCTTATCATACAACTCCATGACCTTCTCATATACGGGAACATCATAGTCATCCTTTTCAATCTTAAAACGAACCAGCTTATTGCCTGCCTGCTTTAATTCCGGCGTCACTACATCTCCATATTTTGCCACATCCACCGCAAAGGAAACCAGTGTAGGCGGTACATCGATATCGTTGAAGGTACCGGACATGGAATCCTTCCCGCCGATAGAAGGCAAGCCGAAGCCTATCTGTGCATCATAAGCACCAAGCAATGCTGCGAAGGGCTGGCTCCAACGATGGGGATCCGATGTCATACGTCTGAAGTACTCCTGGAAGGTGAAACGAATCTTCTTAAAATCACCGCCGCAGGCAACAATCTTTGCCATGGATTCCGTTACCGCATATACTGCGCCATGGTACGGGCTCCAGGAAGAAAGATATGGATCGAAGCCGTAGCTCATCATGGTAACGGTATC
>JBJFCM010000037.1:0-3626 GCA_051888955.1 Lachnospiraceae bacterium
GCTATCAGCTCGTCGTGGGTGCCTTTCTCCGCAATGCATCCGTCCTTGATCAGAATGATAATATCCGAGTCACGGATGGTGGACAGTCTGTGTGCGATAATGAAGGAGGTACGTCCCCTGGTGATTTCCAGCATGGCCTTGCGGATACGCTGCTCTGTCACCGTGTCCACCGAGCTGGTGGCCTCATCCAAAATCATGATGGGTGCGCCCGCCAGGACTGCCCTGGCTATGGTGAGAAGCTGTCTTTCTCCCTGGCTCAAGGCTGCGCCGCCCTGGGTGAGAACCGTATCGTAGCCCTGGGGCAGTCTTCTGATAAAGCTGTCTGCTCCGGCGGTCACTGCGGCCTTCTGTATTTGTTCAAAAGGTACATTTTCCCTGCCGTAGCTGATGTTGTCCTTCACGCTCGTACCGAACAGGGAAGGGTCCTGCAATACCACGCCAAAGGTACGCCGCAAATCCTCCATCCGGTATTCCCGCAGATCGTGGCCATCCAGTAGAATCGACCCTTCATCCACATCATAAAATCGGGTCAGGAGGTTAATCAGCGTGGTTTTTCCGGCACCGGTCGGCCCTACTACCGCTACTTTAGTGCCTGCGGGTATGGACAGGCTCACATTCTTTAAAATCGGTTTATCCGGCAGGTAACCAAAGGTAATCTGCCGAAACTCCACCTCTCCCCGGGGATTTTCCAGAGAAATGGCGCCCGGTACGTCCTCCGGCTCCGGCTCTTCATCCAGAATCTCAAAAATACGCTCCGCACCGGCCACTGCCGTCTGGAAGGTGTTGTAAATATTGGCGATTTCCACAAAGGGCCTTCCGAACTGCTTCGAATACAGCAGAAAGCTGGAAATCATACCAATCTCAATCGTTCCCTTTGCCGCCATGATACCGCTGACAATAGCTATCAGGACATAAATCAGATTGTTGATTACATTCATGACCGGCATCAGCAGCCCGGACCAGATCAGCGCTTTTGTAGCAACCTGGCAGAAAGCCTCATTACTTTCCTCAAACTGCTCTATCATCTCCTGTTCTCTGCCGAAAGCCTTAACCATGCTGAGGCCGGAAATGCTCTCCTCTACCTGTCCGTTCAGCTTACCCAATACCGCCTGCTGACGGGCAAAGAGCTTTCTGGTATGCTTGGTTACCGTGCGCGTGAGCAGGGTAATCAGTACCACCGCTAAAAGTGCGATTCCCGTCAGATACACATTCAGGTACAGCATGATAAAGAAGATGCCCACAATGGTAAAGCCGTAAGTCATAAGCTGGGAAAGGGAATCTGAAATGGTCGTGCTGATATTGTCCACGTCGTTTGTCAGACGGCTCATCAGCTCCCCGTGCTGCCTCTTATCGTAAAAGGACAGGGGCAGGCTCTTCATCTTGGAAAACAGGGTCTTGCGGATATGCAAAATCATCCTCTGTCCGATGGATGCCATAAAAAACTGTTGTAAAAAGCGGACCAGCCAGTCACAAATATACAGCGCTGCCAGCAAAATAATCAGGAAAACAGCCGGATTGCCTGCGTCAATATGATTGACTGCCTCACCGATGAGCAGCGGGGAAACGATTGCCGATGCCGAAGTAAAGGCCGATAACAACAGAATCCACCCAAGCCCTTTTCTCTTTCCGCTTGTCAGCTCCCAGAGCCTTTTCAAGGTTCCCTTCATGTCCTTGGGCTTTACCACCTGATGTAAGCCTTTCCGTCCTCCGCCTATTGTAGAAGGCGGTGCTGCATTTTTATCCATGGAAGCCACCTCCTATCTGCGATTCATAAATGGCACGGTAGGGTAAACATCCTGCCAACAGCTCTTTATGCGTGCCTAAGCCCTTCATCTGTCCGTCCTCCATGCACAAGATTCTGTCAGCTTTCATAACTGTAGAAATGCGCTGGCTGATTAAAAATACCGTCATATCATCTGCCTGTTCCCGCAGTCCTGCCAGCACTGCTGCCTCCGTGGAAGCATCCAGCGCACTGGTGCAGTCATCCAAAATCAGGATGCGCGGATTTTTCAGCAATGCCCTGGCAATGGAAAGACGCTGCTTCTGTCCTCCTGACAGGTTTACACCACCCTGACCAAGATTGGTTTCATATTTATCTGCAAATCCTTCCACGAAAGTGTCCGCACAGGCGATCTTTGCCGCATGGACCAGCTCTTCCCTGGTGGCATCCTGTTTTCCCCAGCGCAGGTTTGCTTCAATAGTGCCGGAGAACAGCAATGCCTTTTGAGGAACCACCGCAATACTCTTTCGCAATTCCTCCATATTCCATTCCGTTACATCCCTGCCATCCACAAGCACCTGCCCTTCCGTGGCATCATAAAACCGGGGAATCAGATTGACCAGGGTACTTTTTCCGGAACCGGTAGGCCCGATAATGCCAATGGTCTCTCCCGGCTTTACGGTAAAATCAAGTCCCTGTATGGAAGGTCTGCCCGTATCCGCATAGGAAAAGGTAACATTTCTAAAAACCACTGTCCCTCTCATTTGGTTGTTGCCGCCTGTTTCACCTGCATTATCTGACATGTTTGTCACATTTTTCTGTGTAGGCTCTTCTTTTAAAATCTCCTCTACACGCTCCGCCGAAGCTACTGCCCGGACAAACGCATTAAGGATATTGGATACCATGCCAAGTGAAAAAAGCACTTGTGTCATATAATTGACAGAGGCCATGGTCCGCCCGATTTTCCCGGCTTCCCCGATACCGGAAATCCACAGAAGCACCACAATACCCATGTTGACGGTAAGATTGATCAGAGGGGAAAAGACTGCTGCCACACGGGTTGCAGAAACCCCTGCTGCCGAAAAGTCTGCTGCGGCCTCACCGAATTTTTCTTCCTCCTGCTCCTCTGCACTGAAGGCCTTCACCACACGGATGGAAGAAAGAAATTCCCTGCTCACCTCATTCAGCCTATCCAGCTTCCTCTGCTGCCTGCCGAACCTGGGATACCCTAACTTCATATTGGCGCCAATCAACAAAGCTGCAATGCCAATGATGATAATCATCATGGGGAGCTGTCTCGGGGTCTGCAAAATAATCAGCACAATGGCACCGATACAGGTAATCGGTGCCTTCATCATGATCCGCATGGTTCCGTTTATAAAATTCTGAATCTGTGTTACGTCATTGGTAATGCGGGTGATGATGGAGGACGCTTTCAGCCTGTCGATATTTTCAAAAGACAGGGTCTGTACCTTTTTATAAATATCCGCCCGCATTTCTTTTCCGATAGTCTGTGAGGTGCGGCTCGCATAAATATTGCGCATCACCGCCCCGAATGCACCGGCAGCCGCAATTCCCAGCATAATGCCGCCATATTGCAGGATTTTGCTGATGTCCTGCCCCTTTACACCGTTGTCCACGATGTAGGACATAAAGGTGGGTTGCAGCAAATCCGCCATGGTTTCAATGCTTAGGAAAAATATGGCTGTGAGGAACATTCCTAAATGCTTTCGAATCGCATTTATCATCAGCTTCATGTTTTCACCTCTTTCTATTATCTTGCACGACAATTAAGTTCTTGCAGATTCGCTGGCGGCAGCAAGTATTCTCATTCAGACACGCTCTCGCTCATTGGAAAAGTGTTCCTGAATGAATTTGCATATTTGAATCAGAACACGCTCTCGCT
>JBJFCM010000038.1:0-17333 GCA_051888955.1 Lachnospiraceae bacterium
TATGTCCGTTAATCACGATTTTAAGGAGGAAATGTAACGATGAGTTTACAGGTAGAAAAACTGGAAAAGAATATGGCGAAGCTTACGATTGAAGTATCCGCTGAAGAATTAGAGAAAGCAATTGAGTCTGCATATCAGAAAAATAAGAATAAGATTAGCGTACCCGGTTTCCGTAAGGGCAAGGTACCCCGCAAGATGATTGAGCAGATGTACGGAGCTGCTATCTTTTATGAAGATGCTGCCAATGAGCTGATTCCGGGCGCTTATGAGAAGGCTCTGGAAGAGTGCGAGGAAGAAATCGTATCTTCTCCCAAGATTGACGTAACCCAGATTGAAGCTGGTAAGCCATTTATCTTTACAGCAGAGGTTGCTCTGAAACCGGCAGTTACCTTAGGCAAATACAAGGGTGTTAAGGTAGATAAGATCGAAGTTGAAGTAACAGAAGAGGAAATCAATGCACAGATTGAAAAGGAAAGAGAAAACAGTGCAAGAACCATTACAATAGAGGACAGACCTGTAAAGGATGGAGACATTACCACACTGGATTTTGAAGGTTTTGTAGACGGTGTCGCATTTGATGGCGGCAAGGGTACGGATTATCCTCTGACCATCGGTTCCGGTTCCTTTATCCCCGGTTTTGAAGAGCAGTTAATCGGTGCGGAAATCGGTAAAGAGACAGAAGTAAAGGTTACCTTCCCTGAAGATTATCATTCTACGGATCTGGCAGGTAAGGATGCAGTATTCAAATGCACAATCAAGGGCATCAAAGAGAAAGAGCTTCCTGAGCTGGATGATGAGTTCGCAAGTGAGGTTTCTACCTTCGATACGCTGGCTGAATACAAAGAGGACGTAAAGAAGACGCTGGAGCAGAAGAAGGCAGACGAAGCTAAGAGCGCGAAGGAAGAGGCTGTTATTGAGGCTGTTATCGCTGAAGCACAGATGGAAATTCCTGATGCAATGGTAGAGACAGAGCAGAGACAGATTATTGAGGAGTTCGGACAGAGACTGCAGATGCAGGGTCTTTCCATGGAGCAGTACATGCAGTTCACCGGCATGAAGCCTGAGATGATGTTGGAGCAGACCAAGCCCCAGGCACTTAAGAGAATTCAGTCCAGACTGGTACTGGAGGCAGTTGCAGCCGCAGAGAACCTGGCAGCAAGCGAGGATGAATACGAAGATGAAGTAAAGAATATGGCTGAAAAATACCAGATGGAGCCGGAGCAGATCAAAGAGACTCTGGGTGAAAGAGGTAAAAAACAGGTACTTGCGGATATGGCAGTCAACAAGGCAGTTGAGTTTCTGGTAGAGAATGCCAAGGAAAGCAAGGCGAAGTCCACGAAAGCCAAAGCTAAGAAAACAGAAGAAACAGAAGCAGCAACTGAGGAATAAGCTGGTGTTATAGAGGAACTATAAACAGGGGATTAAGAATTTCTTAAATCCTCTGTTTAAGATTGCAAAACTTTTCCTGGTGGGCTATATTCAGTGTAGAGCAGAAAAAAGGAGGAAAGTATATGAGTTTAGTACCTTATGTCATAGAGCAGACCAGCAGAGGAGAGAGATCCTACGATATCTACTCCCGGCTTTTGAAAGAAAGAATCATCTTCCTTGGGGAAGAAGTAAATGAAACAACAGCAAGCCTTATCGTGGCACAGCTTCTTTTCTTGGAAGCAGAGGACCCGGAAAAGGATATCAATCTTTACATTAACAGCCCGGGTGGCTCTGTTACCGCAGGTATGGCTATTTATGATACCATGCGTTACATCAAGTGCGACGTATCTACCATCTGTATCGGTATGGCAGCCAGCATGGGAGCATTCCTGTTAGCAGGCGGCACCAAGGGCAAGAGAATGGCTCTTCCCAATGCGGAGATTATGATACATCAGCCTTTAGGTGGAGCACAGGGCCAGGCAACAGAGATTGAGATTGCAGCAAAGCATATCCTTCAGACCAAGGAGAAATTGAACAGGATGCTGGCGGAGAACACAGGTAAGGATTATGAAGTAATTGCTGCAGATACGGAAAGAGATAACTGGAAGTCAGCCGAAGAAGCATTGGAATACGGTTTGATTGACAAGGTGATTTCTTCCCATAGCCAGAGCGAAAAGTAATTCTAAGAAATTTTGAAAAAGGAAACAGGAGTAGGAAGATGGCAGGAAAAAATTCCGGCAATGATGTAAGATGTTCCTTCTGCAACAAAACGCAGGATCAGGTCAGAAAGCTGATAGCAGGACCTGCAGGTGTGTATATATGTGACGAATGCATTGAAATCTGTGGAGACATTTTAGAAGAAGAATTTGAAGAAGACAATGTAGCCCTGGAGGATGCACCCGATTTTAAGCTTTTAAAGCCGGTGGAAATAAAGAGTTTTCTGGACGATTATGTAATCGGACAGGATGCGGCGAAAAAGGTGCTTTCCGTAGCTGTGTACAATCATTACAAGAGAGTAACGGCACGCAAGGAGCCGGGGGATGTGGAGCTTCAGAAGAGTAATATCATCATGATAGGCCCCACCGGTTCCGGCAAGACATACCTGGCGCAGACGCTTGCCAAGATCATTAATGTTCCCTTTGCAATCGCAGATGCAACTACATTGACAGAGGCCGGTTATGTGGGCGAGGATGTGGAGAACATTCTGTTAAAACTCATTCAGGCGGCTGATTATGATGTAGAGCGGGCACAGTACGGCATTATTTACATCGATGAAATTGATAAGATTACCAAAAAGAGTGAAAATGTATCCATTACCAGAGATGTATCCGGTGAAGGCGTACAACAGGCACTTTTGAAGATTATTGAAGGTACGGTAGCGAGTGTACCGCCCCAGGGAGGCCGTAAGCATCCGCACCAGGAGCTGATTCAGATTGATACATCCAATATTCTGTTCATCTGCGGCGGTGCCTTTGATGGTCTGGATAAGATTGTAGAGACCAGACTGGATCGTAAATCTATCGGCTTTAATGCAGAGATTACGCAGAAGGCGACAAAGGAAATCGGAGAAATCCTGGGAGAGGTAACGCCTCAGGATTTGGTAAAATTCGGTCTGATACCCGAATTTGTAGGACGTGTGCCTATCAATGTCTCTTTGGAAGGATTGGATAAGGAAGCCCTGATCCGTATCTTGAAGGAGCCGAAAAATGCCTTGATTAAGCAGTATCAGCGTCTTTTTGAGATGGATGATGTAAAGCTTACCTTTGAAGAAGATGCGATTGATGCGATTGCCGAGCTGGCGCTGGAGAGAAAGACGGGAGCCAGAGGCTTACGTTCCATTATGGAAAATGTAACGATGGACATTATGTACAGCATACCGTCAGACGATACGATAGAAGCGGTTATTATTACGAAGGGAGCGGTAGAGGGCACAAGCGAACCGCTTACAATACATCGGGAAACAGCTATGAAAAAAGCAAAGTAAGTGAAACGCCGCTCTTTTAAGTGCGGCGTTTTGTAGCTTACAAGGAGATTCGATGAACTATGGAAGATACAATGATAAATACATTGCAGATGCCGGCCGTTGCCCTGCGGGGCTTAAGTATTCTGCCGGGAATGATTATTCATTTTGACTTAAGCAGGGAGAAATCCATTTGTGCGGTTGAACAGGCTATGATGGGGGAACAGCTTTTGTTCGTAATTGCGCAAAAGGATGAGACGGTAGATGTGCCGGAAATGGATGATTTATACGAAGTGGGTACTATTACCAGGTTGAAGCAGATGAGCAAGCTGCCAAACGGTATTATCAGGGTCTTAGTAGAGGGTACAGGCAGAGGAAAACTAAAATCAGTGGCTTCGGATGTTGATAGTTATCTGCTGGCAGAAGTAGAACCTTTTGTGGAAGATGCAGAGGACATCGATACCAACCAAAAGGAGGCCATGCTGAGGGAACTGAAGGACTTGTATCATAGCTTTAGCGCCTTGAATCCTAAAAGTGGCAGGATATTGGATAAAAAGCTGGAGACTATGCAGGATTTAGCAATTGTAATAGATACTATTACAAGCAGCCTGCCGCTTTCAGTGGATTCCAAACAGAATATTCTGTCGGCAGAAAGTCTAAAGGAAAGATATGACTTTTTATCGTCTGTGTTGTATAATGAAATACAGATAAGTCTGATAAAGAAAGAACTGACAGAGAATATACAGAAAAAGGTTGATAAGAACCAAAAGGATTATATCCTGCGGGAGCAGCTAAACGCAATCAGGGAGGAACTGGGGGATAATGATACTTTCTCAGATGCCGACCAGTTTACTTCGGAGCTTAAAAAACTGAAGGCTGATAAAGAGGTGAAAGAAAAGATTGCCAAGGAGATTTCCCGATTTAAGAGTCTGGCGGCCAATAGCTCCGAAAGTGCGGTAGAGCGTGCCTATATTGAAACGTTGTTGGAACTGCCATGGGATAAGGTATCCAAGGATAACACAGACATAGAACGGGCTGAGCGTATCCTGGAGGAAGACCATTATGGCATGCAGCAGGTCAAGGAACGTATTCTGGAATTTTTGGCAGTACGTACCCTGGCGAAAAAAGAGCGTGGAGGACAGTCCCAGAACCCGGACAGTCCGATTATCTGCCTGGTGGGTCCGCCCGGTACCGGTAAGACCTCTATAGCCAAAAGCGTTGCCAGAGCCTTGAATAAGGAGTATGTGCGTATCAGCCTGGGTGGCGTCAGGGATGAAGCTGAAATCAGGGGGCACAGGAAGACCTATGTGGGTGCAATGCCCGGAAGAATTGCTGTGGGCCTGAAGCAGGCGGGGGTGAAGAATCCGTTGCTGTTACTGGATGAAATAGATAAGGCCAGCAGTGATTATAAAGGAGATACGTCAGCAGCGTTGCTGGAGGTATTGGACAGTGAACAGAATTGCCATTTCATAGATCATTATGTAGAAATTCCGCTGGACCTGTCACAGGTATTGTTTATTGCTACAGCAAATTCTACAGCAGATATTCCCCGACCGCTTTTGGACCGCATGGAGTTGATAGAGGTCAGCAGCTATACGGAAAATGAAAAGTTTCATATAGCCAAGGAACATCTCTTGCAGAAGTCATATAAAAGGAATGGTCTGGCTGATGGAAGGATCAGCATCAGCGACGGTGCCCTGAAGGCGATTATTGCAGGCTATACAAGGGAGGCCGGCGTCCGTGAACTGGAACGTAAAATCGGTGAGATTTGCAGGAAGGCGGCCAGGGAACTGCTAAAGAAGGATTCGTCAAAGAAAAACGCTGATAAGAAGACTGCGCAGATAAAGGTGACGGCGCAGAATCTGGAGAAATATCTTGGCAAGGTAAGATATTCCAGAAACATGGCAAACGATACGGATGAAGTGGGTATTGTACGTGGCCTGGCATGGACCAGTGTGGGCGGAGAGACACTTCAGATAGAGGTCAACATGATGCCGGGAAAGGGTGACGTAGAACTGACCGGACAGATGGGGGATGTGATGAAGGAATCCGCCATGACAGGTTTAAGCTTTGTCAGATCAATCAGCAAGAATTTTAATATTTCTGCAGAGACCTTTAAAGAAAATGATTTTCATATACATATTCCGGAAGGGGCTGTCCCCAAGGATGGTCCTTCGGCAGGTATCACTATGGCGACTGCGCTTATTTCTGCCATTACCGGACTGCCGGTACATGCGGATATCGCCATGACCGGTGAGATTACATTAAGGGGCAGGGTCCTGCCGATAGGGGGACTAAAGGAAAAGATATTGGCTGCAAAAATGGCGGGCATCAAAAAGGTACTTGTACCGAAAAAGAATGAAAAGGACGTGGAGGAAATCTCTGCAGAAATCAAATCCGGTATCGAAATCTGCTTTGTGGAGCGTATGGAAGAGGTCCTGGAGCATGCATTGGTACGCTAAGGAAAGGAAAAAACGATGGTAATTAAGAATGTCAGCCTGGAAACGGTATGTGGTATCACCAGTAAAATTCCTGCAAATGTTCACCCTGAGGTAGCGTTTGCAGGTAAGAGCAACGTGGGAAAATCATCTCTGATCAATGCTTTGATGAACAGAAAATCCCTTGCCCGTACCAGCGCGCAGCCGGGGAAAACCCAGACCATAAATTTTTACAATGTCAATGACGAGATTTATTTTGTGGATTTACCCGGATATGGTTATGCAAGGGCAAATGAAGAGGTAAAAGCCAAATGGGGAAAAATGATAGAGGACTACCTTCATAAGTCCAAGCAGTTAAAAGCGGTATTTTTATTGATCGATATCCGGCATGAACCGGGGGAAAATGACCGTATCATGTATGAGTGGATAGTAAAGCAGGGCTTTTATCCGATTATCATTGCAACCAAGCTGGACAAGATAAAGCGCAGTCAGGTGGCAAAGCAGGTAAAACTGATAAGGAATGCATTGGGAACATTACCGGATACGATAATAATTCCCTTTTCTGCTGAAAGCAAGCAGGGACGGGATGAAATCTATGAAATCTTAGATGGTTTTCTTCCGGAAAAAGAGGAGATGTAAAAGCGGATTTGAGAAGAAGGGGGAATTCTTATGAGTACATCCATGAAGAAATATGTAAAAGCGATATTGAATCTGGTGATTGCACTGGTTGCACTTATCCTGATTATCTGGTTGCTGCCAAAGGGAATTATTTTCTTCTTACCCTTTATCATTGGTTGGATTATTGCCTGGATAGCCGGTCCTATGGTGCGCTTTTTCGAAGAAAAGCTGAAGATCAGGAGGAAAGCGGGAAGCGTATTTGTCATTGTAGTAGTAATCGGTCTGGTTATATTGGTATGTTACTTAGTAGGTGGTAAGCTGATTCGAGAGCTTGTAAGCTTTATTCAGGACCTGCCTAATATGTGGGCTTCCCTGGAAGAGGACTTCAATGAAATAGCGAAAAACCTTAGTGTGGTGTATGACAGGCTTCCTAAGGATGTACAGAATACTCTGAATAATCTGGGAGAGCAGGCCAATAATCTTGTGGCGGATATATTGAGTAAAATCAGTTCGCCGACCATTGCTGCAGTTGGTAATTTTGCCAAGCAGCTTCCTACGATTATCATCGGAATTATCATGTGTCTGCTGTCTTCTTACTTTTTTGTAGCAGAAAGAGAGCAGCTTGCAGTTTCTGCAAAAAAGTACATACCGGAAACTCTTTTCTACAAAATCAGGCTTATCAAAAACAGTATGGTAAAAGCAGTCGGCGGTTATCTGAAGGCCCAGATTAAAATCGAAATCTGGATATACCTGCTTTTGGTAATAGGCTTTGTCGTTCTGGGGGTCGATTATGCGCTGCTTATTGCATTTGGTATTGCCATTTTGGATTTCCTTCCTTTTTTTGGAACGGGCACGGCCATGGTACCCTGGGCGATTGTTAAATTTTTGAGCGCAGACTATAAGATGACAATCGGGTTGTTACTTACCTGGGGCATCAGTCAGCTTGTACGGCAGATTATACAGCCTAAGATTGTGGGAGATTCTATTGGTATGCCACCGATACCGACACTGTTCTTGCTGTATATCGGATACATGGTCGGTGGGGTTGTGGGCATGATAGTAGCAGTGCCGATTGGTATTATTTTCTGGACGATGTACGAGGAAGGAGTCTTTGATACTACCAAAAACAGCATACAGATACTGGCGGCAGGACTCAATCATTTCAGGAAACTGACACCGCAGGATATGTATATCGTTGATACCTATAAGCAGGAATGCGAAGCAGAATTTGAAGAGCGTCAGGAAAGAGAAGAGAAGAAAGAAAGAGAAAAATCAGGAAATGGGAATGCATAATTTTAAAATGGTTCTGCAATATGAGGGCACCAGGTATCAGGGCTGGCAGCGTCAGGAAACGACGGAAAACACGATTCAGGGAAAGCTGGAACTGCTGCTTTCCAAAATGTGCGGTAAGAAGGTGGAGATACAGGGAAGCGGCAGAACCGATGCCGGTGTTCATGCCAAAGGGCAGGTGGCGAATGCACATCTGGACACGGATATGACAGCGGGGGAAATTCTCGTTTATATGAACCGGTATCTGCCGGAGGATATTGGTGTGATTGCCATTGAAGAGGTTCCGGAACGGTTTCACAGCAGGCTGAATGCCAAGGGTAAAACCTATTGCTATCAGGTGATAAACAGCAGTCTTCCGCATGTATTTGACAGAAGATATGCATACACCTTTCCGGATGAGCTGGATATGGCGGCTATGGAGAAGGCTGCAGACTATCTTTGCGGAACCCATGATTTTGCAGCATTTACTTCTGCAAAAAAAGGAAAAAAGTCAACGGTAAGAACGATAGAGGAAATACGGATAGAGTCGGAAGGTGAGTTAATTCGTTTTACTTTTACCGGAAACGGATTTTTATTTCACATGGTTCGCATTCTGATGGGGACACTTTTGGAGGTGGGAACCGGGCGGATGAAACCGGAGGACATGGAGGGAATTCTGGCATCCGGGAGACGGGAACTGGCAGGGCCGCTTGTACCGGCACTGGGATTGACATTATTAGAGGTAAGATATTAGTGTATTGTGGAAGTACACTTGTGAAAGGTTGACATGGTTAATAAAAAACATATGCGCATACTCTTCATCCTGTATCTTCTGATACTGTTGAAGGTAATCGTGTTTAAATACCCGTTGTGGCAGATGCGGGAAATTGTAGCATCATGGAGCCGGGACGTATTTTGGGAAGGCTTGAACGGAGCTAATTTCCAATTATTTAGAACAATTAAAATGTATATACGCCATTGGGACAATAAGGGACTTAACAGCTTTGGAAATTTGATAGGGAATGTCATCGCATTTATGCCGATGGGATACATGCTGCCCAGGATATTTAAAATTTCCGAAAAATGGTTTTTCTGCATGCTTCAGTCGTTTCTTTTTATTCTCGGAATCGAATTGTTCCAGCTATTTTCTGCATTTGGGGTGTTCGATGTGGATGATATTCTGTTGAACTGCCTGGGAGCCTTTATGGGTTATCTTTTTTTTAAAATAGTGAAACTTTTTGCATCTAAAAATAGTCTAACTAAATAGAGAAGAAAAATACTGCAAAAAATTTTCTTTTTTGCAGTATTTTTTTAGGGAAGGGGATATTAATAATGTGGCAGCTTTCAGTAAGGGGAACAGGATGAGTGACTTACAGAATGAGAAAGAGCAGGAAAAGGAACTGCTTACGCAGAAGATAGAATCCTACCTGGCAAGCCTTTACCGAATCGCATTCTTACAATTAAAAAATGCAGAGGATGCAGAGGATGTTGTACAGGAAGTCTTCTGCCAGTATATCAAAACGGATAAAATTTTTGAGAACGAGGAGCATGAAAAGGCCTGGTTAATTAAAGTTACCCTAAATTACTGTAAAAAAATATGGCGTTCGGCCTGGTACAGACATAAGGCATCCTTGCCGGAGACAGAGACCTTTGACTGGAATACTGAAGAAGAACGGCTGGAAAATGAATACATACATAAAGAAGAAAATGCAGAACTGATGCGAGCAGTATGGGAACTGCCTGATAAGTATAGAGAAGTGATACATCTGTTTTACTATGAGGAGCTATCGGTAAAGGAAATAGCTGCGATTTGCGGCAGGCAGGAATCAACCGTAACCTCACAGCTTACAAGAGGCAGGAATATTCTGAAAAAGAGACTGAAGGAGGATTATCAGTTTGAAGGATTTCAGGGAAGCATATAAGGAAGCAGTGGATGGCATTCAGGTGCCTGTTATCACTGTGGAACAAATAGCGGATGAAGGGCGCAGAAAGAAAATAATTCAATATCGCAGATACCGCAAGTTCATGGCGGTTGCTACAGCGGCTTGTGTATTTCTGGTGTGTACAGCAGGTGTAGCCGCTGCTGCAGGCTATGCCAAAAGCGTAATCAAAGCGGATGAATTTGGTTTTAAGACAGCAGATACGGAGACTGCCCGACTAAATAATTGGGCAGAGGATGAGAAAGGCCTGCAGGAAGCATCTCTGGAAAGTGCCATGGTCACAGAAGAAGCTTATGATTTTCAGGAGGACGGGGACGCTGGTATCGAGGCAGCTTCTGTAATGGAAATGGAAGAGGTGGAACAGCGGGAGTATGGTTCTTATGCGGAATTCAGGGAAGGGTCGCAGATACCATTGGCACTGCCGGATACAGCCTTGTTGGGTCAACCCATTCTTTCAGAGCTGTATCTCGTGTGCGGAGAAGATTTCCTGTTTGCGAGGATAGATGCAGAAGACAGATATTTTATGATAAATCAGTCGTATTACGGAGAGACACAGGGGCATGCGTCCTCTATTGTATATCCTGACGGAGTATGCAATGAAAGAAGTTATACGACGGTCCAGGGCTTTACTTATACGGTAATCGATTCCGTAAATACCGGTGATGAGCCGCCTTGCATACATGCTGCCATTTCCATAGGCGACTATGAGCTGATAGTGGATTTTGACGGTTATAGCGAGGAGGAAGCCTTTAAGATACTGGATGCTATGGATTTGACGATTTATTTATAAAAGTTTATATCCTGAAAAAAGTAAGAAGGGAGAAGACGTATGAATAACATTTTAGTTTTTAATAATAATACCGGTGTTATGGAAGTGATGCAGCCCTTATTTGCAGGGGAAGGCTATCAGGTTTTTGCTGCAAAGAAGCTTAAGCAGGTGCATGAATTGATAGCCGGAGGTCAGATTCAGCTTTTGCTTACGGATATCGAGCTGGAGAATGCAGATGGGATAGAAGCTATTCGCGAAATCAGGGGCAGCAGCAGCCTTCCGATTATTGTATTGTCCAGCAATGGGGAAGAAACAGTAAAAATTGCGGCGCTGAATGCGGGAGCGGACGATTATGTGACTTATCCATGCAACCCGTTGGAACTGCTTGCCAGAGTGAAATCCCAGCTCAGACGTTATACACAGTTGTCCAATATTTCCGAAAATATTGAGCATATCTACAGGGTGAATGATCTGGTCATAGATGATGTCCGCAGAAAGGTTTCCGTAGAAGGCAGGGAAGTGCGGCTTACGCCCATTGAGTATAAGATACTGCGGCTTTTAGTGCAGGAACGTGGCCGGGTATTTTCTATTGATCAGATTTATGAATCGATATGGAACATGAAGGCAATTGGTGCAGATAATACCATAGCGGTCCATATCAGGCACATTCGTGAGAAAATAGAGAGGAATCCCAAGGAACCACAGTATTTAAAGGTAGTCTGGGGAACAGGATATAAGGTAGGCTGATAAAGCCTAACAGGTTTCAAAGAGGCCTAACGGCCTCTTATCAGTTTCTCATGTAAAAATTCAAAATGAATGCGTTCACCGGTGTATCTGTTGAAATGCTTCCAAATAACCGTTATGGAAAGAATAAAGCAGCCGAGCGTAACGGAAGGAGGAATTGCTTTGCTGCACAGGCAGCATACAGTAAAAAGCAAAAAGGTAATGACAGACCTGAAAAAATGAGGTCTGATGATGATGACGAGTGAAAACAGGATATAAAGTCCGGCCAGTATGAGTGCCGGCAGCAGATTGGGGAAGAGGCCAAGCAGGACACCAAAAGAGACAGCAATGGCTTTTCCCCCTTTTTTTCCTTCCCAGAAAAGAGGGAAAGCATGGCCTAAAACGGGGGCAGCCAGAACCAGCGAAAATAGCAGGCTGGTGATATCTACGCTGCGCGCAGCAGCCCAGACAGGAAGTGCACCCTTTAAAAGCTCACAGATGATGACCAGAATGCCGACAGGAATGCCTGCATGGACAAAGGCATTGGCGGCACCGGGATTGCCGTCATCAGAGAGCTCTCTGATATCGATATGTTTTATGAGCCTGGGCAGAAGATACGCATACATAATGCTGCCTGACAAATATCCGATTACAATAAAGAAAAGATAATCCATAAATTTTCCACCTTTGTATTACGGCCGGTTTACGGTCGCTTTTTCTTCTATCAGTTCGCAAATCCGTCTGCCTGCATCAGGAAGCGCATTGGCCTTCTGGGCAGCTATCATGCCGTTTCTGACGGCCTCGTTTTCCACCAGAAGTTTTCCTTGTGTGACCTGCGTATGAATATGTTCCGCAGCAATGGACATGCCCCGTGAGACGAAGAAATCACGGTTTTTATTTTCACAGCCGGGAATAGGGGCGGTATGCACAATAGGAACATTCATGTTGAGCGCCTCCGTAGAAGTCAGTCCACCGGGCTTTGTATAAATCACATCACAGGCAGCCATGAAATCTGCCACATGGTTGGTATAACCGAGAATGTGTACGCCGGGGGTACGGAAAAACTGCTTTTTTAAGGTCGCTTTCAGCTTTTTATTATTACCGCAGATAATGACGACCTGTTCTCCGTTCTTCAGGCACCGTACCAGTTCATAGGCGAACAGATGAATTTTGCCAAATCCCATGCTGCCGCTCATAATCAGATACATGGGCTTGTCCTCTGGGAGATGCAGCTTTCTCTTGGCAGCCAGCCTGTCCGGCTTTTCACAAAAAGCGGATTTTACCGGGATACCTGCGGGAATCAGCTTTTCAGCGGGAATTCCTCTTTTTATATATTCTTCTGTCAGGTCTGCATGGGGAATGATGTAATAGTCACATTCGGTCTCTTCCCAGAAGGGAATGCAGGTATAGTCCGTAGCAACTCCGATGGAAAGAGGTACTTCCATGCCATGCCTCTTCATATAGGTAATTGTCTCAGCAGGAAACAGGTGGGGCATCACGATTGCATCATAGTGGTTTTCTATAAGATAAGCCTGTAACTTTTTGGCCATGAGCCCGTTGGCATAATATACAGGGGATTTCCTGCGGGCAGAACTGATGACACCGCCCAGCTTGTATATAAATCCGAAGAAACGGGGCAGGCTGCGCGCTATATTCACATAGCATCCGCCCACGATGTTGGCGGTGCGGGAACTGGATAACAGGAACATATCCATAAAAACAGCTTCGTGACCGGCTTGCTGCAGTGCCTCCTGGACGGCAGCACCGGCAGCATTGTGGCCGCCACCGGTAGAAGAAGATAATATCAGTACTTTCATAGCTTCCTAAACCCCTCATGTGTTATTTCATATTCGTATTGTATCACTATATACTAAAAAAAGCAAAAGTACCAGTTTCTCATTGACGATATTGGTGTTTCCCTGTAATATTATGGTATATGACAACGTACAAAACGGAGGATTGACATGCAGATACCAGTTATTGAGCAGTATATTGATGAGTTGATTGAGAAGAGCACTTTGGATGTTCCCGTATGGAACATTGAAAAGGCCAAGAGCGGACTGAAAGCCGGATGGAATTATATAGACGGATGTATGATTCTGGCACTTTTGGAGACCTACAATACTACAGGTGAGAAGAAGTACCTGGATTTTGCAGATGCTTTTATTGACCACAGAGTGAAAGAGGATGGAACGATTGCCGGTTATTCTGTGGAGGAGTACAACATCGATAATGTGAATGCGGGCAAGACCCTGTTCCAGTTGTATGATATTACCGGCAAAGAAAAATACAGAAAAGCGATTGACCTGATTTACAGTCAGGTACAGAATCAGCCCAGGACTGCCGAGGGTAATTTCTGGCATAAAAAAATCTACCCCAATCAGGTCTGGCTGGATGGCCTTTATATGGGACAGCCCTTCTACATGGAGTATGAGACCAGATTCAACAATAAAAAGAACTATGCGGATATTTTCCACCAATTTGCCAATGTAGTGAAATATATGCGTGATGAAAAGACAGGGCTTTATTACCATGGTTATGATGCTTCCAAGTCGATTTTCTGGTGTGATAAGGAAACAGGCCTGTCTAAGAACTTCTGGCTGCGTGCAATCGGCTGGTATTCCATGGCGCTCTTAGATACGCTGAATAAGACAGACCCGGATGGATTTGAAGCAGAGTATGAGAATTTGAAAAAGGTATTTAAGGATTTGATTGATTCCCTCTTGAAATATCAGGATGAAAGCGGCATGTGGTATCAGCTTCCGGCTCTGGGAGGTAAGGAGCCCAATTACCTGGAGACGAGCGGCAGTGCCATTCTTGCGTTCTCCATTCTGCGAGGTGTGCGTCTGGGCTTTTTGCCGGAATCCTACAGAGAGTACGGTATCAAGGCATTTGACGGTATCAGAAATAAATACATGAAGACGGTTGACGGCGAACTGCATCTGGGTGGTATCTGCCTGGTAGCGGGTCTTGGACCGGAAAATAATACCAGAAGAGACGGCACCTTTGAGTATTATATGTCCGAACCTATTGTGGAGGACGATGCAAAGGGTGTTGGACCGTTCCTTCTGGCTTATACTGAGATCAGAAGACTTTAGAAAAATAAATGTTCAATTAATATTTTGCTGCCAATCAGAATCAGGATGATGCCGCCGGCCAGTTCCGCTTTGGACTTATATTTGGTGCCGAATACATTTCCTATCTTCATGCCGATGGCTGAGAACAGGAAGGTGATGATACCGATAAATGCAACAGCGGGAATAATCGGTACATCCGGCAGAAAAGCAAAGGTGACGCCTACAGCCAGCGCATCGATGCTGGTAGCGATTGCGAGCAGGAACATATCTTTTACGGCCAGAGAGCCGCTGGCGCAGTCCTCATCCTTGGACAACGCTTCCTTGACCATGTTGGCACCGATGAACAGTAACAGGACAAAGGCAATCCAGTGGTCTATAGCGGTGATTTTTTCCTGAAAACGGTATCCGACCAGATAGCCGACGGCAGGCATAAATGCCTGAAAGCCTCCGAACCAGAGACCGACCCAGGCGGCCTTTTTGATGGTGATTTTTGGAGTGGCGAGACCTTTGCAGATGGCGACGGCAAAAGCGTCCATGGAAAGGCCGACAGCGATTAAGAATAATTCAACTAAGCTCATACATTTCTCCTCTTTGGTGGGCTACACCTAAAAAGACTCATGAACAACCGAAGCGGTTGTCCATGAGTCTCATTTTTTAAGATAATACCAGATGCATTGCATCATTGTGTTGATACTATCACAGCCATGTGGCTGCAAACTACTCCCTCAAGGGCTATTATGTAAGAAGCATTATATGGTAATTGAAAAAATTTGTCAATAATTTTTTCTGCAAATGGAGACGCTATATTTGGAATATAAAATTGCCATGAAAATAAGAAAGCAGAAGGTGGATGAAAATGGCAGAATATGATGAATTGGCAGAAAAGATTGTGGACAGGGTTGGCGGCAGTGAGAATATAAGCAGTCTGACCCACTGCGCAACCAGGCTTAAATTTCGATTAAAGGATGAGGGACGTGCAGATACAAAGGCGTTAAAAACTATGCGGGGCGTAGTGACAGTTCTGACGGATAACGGGCTGTATCATGTGGTGATTGGCACCAACGCACCGGAGGTCTATAGGCTGATATTGTCCTTTGCAGGGTTGGAAAAGGGAAAAGAAAAGGGAACAGGTGATGTAGGGGCGGATGGATTTTTTCCGTATATATTGGCTTTTGCCGTCGGCTTATTTACAGCACTTACAATATGGTGGACAGGAATCCCGGAGAACTTTACGGCAGCTTTCCAGGTGGTATTGCTTTCCGGAAGCGCCCTTATAGCAGGATTTCTTGTACTTTTTTTCTGGAAGAAGAAAAAACGGGAGGCGGATGAAGCACCGGAAGTGCAAAAGCATCAAGTGATAGCAGGAGCCAGGCGGATAGCAAGTCCGGTCAATGGAAGGCTGCTTCCCCTGACGGAGGTACGGGATAGGGCATTGGCAGAGGGTGCGCTGGGAGAGGGCATTGCGGTATTTCCTACAGAAGGGAAGGTGTTTGCGCCTGCGGATGGTAAGATTACTGCCTTGTTTCCCGACGGACATGCAATCGGTATGACGACGGAGCAGGGAATAAAGCTTTTGATTCATATAGGAATAGGCACGGGAGAGCTGCAGGGGCGGTGTTTTCGCCCTAAAATCGTGCAGAATGAAATTGTCTCCAAGGGCAAGCTGCTTTTGGAATTCGATCTGGAGACAATCCAAAAGGAAGGTTATGATATCACAACATCTGTGATTCTCACGAATGCGGGGGAGGCTTTTCGGGTACATCCCTTTGAAAAGAAAACAGTGAAAGCCGGAGAAGATATCTTATGGATAGAACCGGTGGAAAAAGAATAAAAAATATGGTAAAATAAAAACATATTTTGAAAGAACAAAAGAAAGGTATAAGGAAATGAAAAAAGAAGAAATAAAGAAAATGTGGATTGCAGACAATGGTGACGGCACTTATTCCAATCCCATTTTGTATACGGACTATTCGGATCCGGATGCCATCAGGGTGGGAGAGGATTACTTTATGGTAGCTTCCTCCTTCTGTAATTCTCCGTCCGTTCCGGTGCTGCATTCGAAGGATCTGGTAAACTGGAAGGTCATCAGTTATGCCATGGAAAAGCTTCCTTTTGATTATTATGATAAGCCGGTACACGGCTGCGGAGCCTGGGCACCGGCTATCCGGTACCATGAAGGGACATATTATATTTTTATTCCCATGCCGGATGAGGGGATTTTTATGGTAAAAAGCAGGGACCCTTTTCAAGGCTGGGAAGAGCCGGTCTGTGTCCGCAAGGTGACGGGGTGGATTGATCCCTGCCCGTTCTGGGATGATGACGGCAAGGCATATATGGTGACAGCCTTTGCCAGAAGCCGCATTGGTTTTAAGAGTATTTTGCATCTGTCGCCTATAGAGCCGGATTGTACAGGCGTATTGGGAGACGGAAAGCATATCTTTGACGGGAACGAGACGCAGCCTACCATCGAAGGTCCCAAGCTGTATAAGCGGAATGGCTACTATTATATCTTTGCTCCGGCGGGAGGCGTGAAGCCCGGCTGGCAGACAGTACTGCGCGCTAAGAATATCTGGGGTCCCTATGAAGAGAGAATCGTGATGCACCAGGGGAACAGCCCGGTCAACGGCCCTCACCAGGGCGCATGGATAGATACTCCTTCCGGAGAAGACTGGTTCTTACATTTTCAGGATGTGGGAAATGCAGGCAGAATCATACATTTACAGCCTATGCACTGGGTGGATGACTGGCCGGTAATCGGTGTGAATGAGGATGAGAACGGCTGTGGTGAGCCGGTTATGCAGTATAAAAAGCCGGATGTAGGAGGAAGCTTCCCCGTCTGTGCACCGGAGGATTCCGATTTCTTTGAAGGAGGCAGCCTGGGTCTGCAGTGGCAGTGGAATGCCAATTATAAAAAAGAATGGTACGATTTGCAGGAGGGCATGCTGACTTTGTATGCACAGAAGGTTTCGGCAGATACACAGACCTGTGATATCAGCAACCTGCTTTTGCAGAAGTGGCCGACACCGGAATTTATGATTACCACCAAACTGCACTTGTCGGGAATGAAAGAAGGCGACATCTGCGGCATGGTATCCCTGGGTGGCGTATATA
>JBJFCM010000039.1:0-3616 GCA_051888955.1 Lachnospiraceae bacterium
GAATTTCCCTTTTCTTGAGAATCTTCCACAATACTGATGGTAGTGTCTACCTGTTTTACATTTTCCTGAGCAGTTACGTCCGTGTATTCTGCCGTAGACTTGGCAGTCTGTGCTGCCGGTTTGGTCTGTACCTGGCTCTGTGCCTGTACACTCATGATACTTCCTAATGGTTCAATTGCCATTGTATGTCACCTCCATGTGAAATCGTCATTACAAGTTTTCTAAAGGGTTTATCGGTCAAAAGGGGTAGAATGTTTATAGAGGAAATAAAAAAACTGCTGCTTTCTCAATGGATATCCCCATCTAAAGCAGCAGTATCATTCTCTTGGAACTTACCCTGTCAACCACCGTGCTGACATTAATGATTTTGTCCTTATAGGGAAGCAAGAGTTGGATATCTTCAGAATTCTTTTGAGCAATCCTGTATACCTTTTCAATCTCACACTCAAGTCCGATTTCCAAGTCATCAACTCGCTTCTCCAGCTTATCAAATCGGTTCTCTAAGCTATCAAATCGGTTCTCTAAGCTATCAATTTTGCTCTCCATCCGGTCCAATCGTTGGTTGATAGCCAGCGAATTTTCCTGCATCTGCTG
This sequence comes from Lachnospiraceae bacterium, assembly GCA_051888955.1. Taxonomy (GTDB): domain Bacteria; phylum Bacillota; class Clostridia; order Lachnospirales; family Lachnospiraceae; genus Acetatifactor. The sequence goes on from JBJFCM010000039.1 coordinate 595, forward strand.
TAGGATTCTCTCAGTGTCTGTCATGGGCGCTCTCCTTTCTTTCGTACTCCCCATACTATCCTTTGTTCTATGGGTGTACTACTATATTACCGAAAAGCAAATTCTCTGTCAATATAAATTTTGTATTTTTGTATTCGTTATATCGTTAATAATTGCAATTGCGTTTTACTATTTGCTTTTCCCATTTTTTGCATATCCATGTTTTAATCATTCCAGCATGAAAAAAGCTGTCACAAAATCAGCAGCCTTACCTGCTCCGATTCTATAACAGCTTCTTATTTCCATTTATTTCTTATCCCAACAAATTCTTCAGTGCCTCCAGACCTGACGTGTCTGTTGCGGCCTTGTTGGACTCCTGAATCTGTACATAGACTTCTTTTCTGTACACCGGCACTTCCTTGGGAGCGGTGATGCCGATTTTCACCTGATCGCCTTTGACTTCCAGCACGGTGATTTCGATGTTGTTATTGATGATGATTGCTTCGTTTTTCTTACGGGATAAAGCCAGCATCTTACTCACCTGCCTTTCCAGCCTGTAAGATATCATATATGGGATATTTTACGGCATAGTCTTCGCCTTCTACAATGACCTGGCAGGCCTTTCTGGTCTGGGAATTGATGACAATGGGGCCACGCAGATTCACGCTCATCTTCGTAAGGTCGGAAGGAACCGTCACGGTAACAAGTACCAGCAGATTTTCTTCGTTCAACTCTCCCAAATCCTTCAGCAGTTCATCTTCCACCTCCGGATTGTAATCCGGACGTACCGTCAGCGGATCCATCACCGGCATGGCGAATGCCGGCTCCTGCATGGACTGCAGCCAGCGGATGCCTGCGCCCACCCCTTTTTCTGCATCATGAATCAGCGCAAATTTAGTCAGTTCCGGAAAGCCGATGATCCCACCGGTAAATTCAATTATCTTCTCATCTTCGATTGTTACTTCCCCAAAAATCTTTGTGTTTACCTTCATATTTTAGTCCTTTCTTTTCTGATTTATCCCGCATAATGCGGATATAACGGTTACTATATGAAATTCAGCAGGTTCGTCTGCATTACTTTACCTGTTGCCATCAATGCTGCCTGATAGGTGAGCTCTGCACTGTTTAGCTGGATTGCCACTTCCGTGATATCGATATCTTCATTCTCGGATTTTAAGGTTTCGAAAGTGGTCTTCTGATTCTTCATTCTATTCTCAATCAGTTCCAGCTTAGAACTCCTGGTACCGCAGTTCGTGATAGCCAGACTGTTGGCGTCCAGGTAGCCCTGCATGGTGGTGATGCCGTGCTCAAACATCTTCTGCATCTTGTCCTTGGTCAGCGTCAATGCTTTATTCGTTGCATCCAGTCTGGACTGTATCGTGGATATCTTGGTCTCATCCGTCTCATTTTCCAGCAGCTCTTCTAATTTAGATGCTACAGTTTCCAGGTTCTGCACATCCTCCAGCACACCTACCAGATCGTCCACTTCTCTGCCGATTCCGGGATCAAAGACTTCATCTGCGGTGGTATTTACCCGGATGGTCTGGCTGAAGCCCACATCATATTCAATGACCTGCTTTGCCACATCACTGCCGGTAAGGTAATCCTGGTTGTAATCTATTTGGTTGCCATCGGCATCCGTCGTAGTGCATGCATAGTAGTGTTCCGGCCTTAAGTCGCCCTTCAGCCATTCTTTCTTTTCATAGGTAATGCGGATTTCTCCTTCATCTACCGTTGAGGTAGATGCTTCATCCTTGTATGCCATCATTTTGCTGTATACATTGTCACCTAACAATAGTTCTCCGGTTTCCGGAATGAAATATACGTTGTCGGCATTTTCACCGGCAAGCTCATAAGCTGTCGGCACCTCATAGGAATGTACCGTAATAACCTTGTCTGCTGCGACCACATCTTCTGTTGTCACATTACCGTCTGCATCCTTGCCGGTCACTTTTGTAATGGACGGCACCATGCCGTCACTCAAGTCGGTATAAGCCAAACGGATACGATGTACCTCCGAGCTGGAAATATCGGCTTCTGCAACCTCTATGGAATCGTAATTGGTACTGTTGATATCGTTCACATCCACCGTGCTGCCGTTTGCGGCTGTGGCCGTGGTCTTGATGAAGGTCAGGCTGTCAATGGCCGTGTTGTCAAGCTGCTCCGTAATGGTATACTGCATGGTTTCTGCTTTTTGAAAGCTGATAGAGGTATCTGTCCTGTATCCTGCAAACACATAGCGTCCCGCATAATCCACATCTGCCGTGGAATATATCTCGTCACGAAGGGCCTTCAGCTGCTCTAGGATAATTTCCCTGTCCGAAGAGGTCAGATCCCCGTTCGCTCCCTTGGTACACTGGCCAATCATGCTCGTAATGACCTCGGCGCTGTTCTTCAAAGCGCCCTCCGTTACATTCAGCCAGCTCTCCGCATCCGGTATGTTCTTGCTGTAATACTGTGTGGCCTCCGTCACATTGCTCCTAAGGCGCAGGGCACGAATGGCTACCACCGGATCATCTGAGGGCTTGCTGATTTTTTTCTGGGTCGACATCTGTGTACTCAGCTTATCCTGCAAGATCTTATTGGTATTGATATTCGTCAGATTGTTATTCTGCATAATCTTGTTTGTAATTCTCATAGCTGGTCTCCTTTTTGCCTTATACGCCGGTTTCCAAAATCAGTCTGTCATAGATCTCTGTTAAAGTCTGTATCATCTTAGATGCCAGATTATAACCGTTCTGATACTTTACGAGATTTACCGCCTCTTCATCCTCGTCCACACCGGAAATAGAAATCCGCTGGTTATCAATGCTCTGGCTGATATTTTTATAATTGGTATAAAAGGTGTTGGCATTCCCTGCATTCAGGGCCACATCCGACAGAACACACTGTAAAAATTCACCGGCCTTGCAGCCACGGAAGCTCATCTTTTCCTTATCATTGATCATATCATTAAGTTCTGTGAGAATGTCGTACTGCTCTACACCATCAGAAACATTTTTCCGTGTAGCTAAAAGGTCTGCATCCTCCACAAGGGCTACCA
>JBJFCM010000040.1:0-17259 GCA_051888955.1 Lachnospiraceae bacterium
CACATTAGGGAAGGATAGCACATCTGTTTCCCTGTCAATCTGCCGAAACTGTGCGTTATAGGCACGTATCCCTTCATTGTCCGTAAGCAGAAGGTTTATCTGTACATCATAAGGACAGCCTTCCGTTTCCAGCACCTTCTCTATCACGCTGTCTGCCAGTTTCTTTACATCAAATTCAAAAACAGCTTCTGTTTCATTTTCAACGTAAGAAGTCATAATACAGTTTCTCCTCTTTAAAAATTCTCTTCATTCTGGTAAGCTCGTCCATACTGATTTTGCATTCCTGCAAAACTCCGGTCTCCATTTTTTTCTTAAATACCGTTTCAATAATCTGATTATAATCCAGACTGTCACTCTTGCTTCTGGAAAATAAGAACAGGAAAGAAGAAACTATCGCATCTGACAAAAGTAGTACCGCTGTCTCCTTCTGCCTGATGGGGGTATTTTTGTCCAGGTATTCCTTTAAAACCATAGATGCGGCCGGTGGAAACGCATATTCAGCTATTTTTTCTTCTATCTGCTCCCAGGAGTTTTCTTTGCAGAGAATACCGATGCCATGATAATATCCTCCCGCCTTTGCAGCATCCACGTCCAAAGAAAGTTTTCCGGCAATCCTCTCACAGAAATATGCCGTATGTACTGCCTGATAATAAGCCTCTTTGGACTTAACCTTAAGTTCCTTCATTAAAGCACATTCCGTATCGTTTAACTCAAGGTATCGGTCTCTGTAACGATAAATCACCACGGCTGAAAACACCTTTAAGATAATCAGCAACAATATGAGACTGATAATCACATTCATGGCAGGAATCAGAAACAATTCCAGCTTCAGGGTCTCATCGGCATACAAAACCACTCCGGCCGTTTCCCCGGTGAGAAGAAACAAGATGGATACAAAAACAGGTATCCCGATTTTGTATGCGTCATTCAGTCCCCTGAAAAGGCTCGCTCCCACTATTCCGCAGACAAAATACAGTACGAACACTTCCAAACCACTTCCGGAAAGCAGTGTGGTTATCGTCAGCAGAAGCGCTCCCGCAGACATACCGATTACCGTATTGGAAAAAAGGGAAAGCCCGACAAAAACTACTAAAAAAGGCCAACCGGCTGCCGGAAGATATACACAGGAAATTGCCAGTATCAGGAAAAGCAGATACACAATGAAAAACCTGACGTAATGTTCTCCGTTATCATAGTCATAAAGACCTTTTTCCTTCGCCTGTGCCATCAGAAGCAATACGGCAAAAATACCAATCCCGCTCATTACTGTATTGGAAATCATAACTGCCGCAGCCATTCCCTTCAGAAAGCTGATTCCACTCACGGAAAGAATCGTCATGATAAACATCACTATCGGTATCAATACTGTACCTTTTCCCTTTTTTGCTTTATCTTCTGCCATTTTTCCGGTTATCCCTGCTTCTTGTTTTTTCATGAGAATCCTTCTCATTCGCTTCATAATCATCATATGCCTTAACAATTTTCTGCACCAGCGGATGTCTTACCACATCCTTGCTTGTCAGTCTGCAAAAGGCAATATCCTCAATATTTTTCAATACCCGTTCCGCAACATCCAGACCAGACTTTGTTCCCTGAGGCAAGTCTTTCTGGGAAGCATCACCGGTCACGATGACCTTAGAACCAAACCCGATTCTGGTCAGGAACATTTTCATCTGCGCAGGTGTGGTATTCTGTGCCTCATCCAATATGATATAGGCATTATCCAGGGTCCGCCCACGCATATAGGCCAGGGGTGCCACCTCAATCAAACCTTTTTCCATATTCTTGGTAAAACTATCCGCACCCATAATCTGATAAAGGGCATCATAGAGAGGCCTCAGATACGGATCCACTTTACTTTGCAGATCTCCGGGCAGAAAGCCCAGTTTTTCGCCTGCTTCTATGGCCGGTCTGGTCAGAATGATGCGGCTTACTTCATCATTCTTGAAGGCTGTAATCGCCATTGCCATCGCCAGATAAGTCTTACCTGTACCGGCAGGTCCCAACCCGAACACAATCATATTGTTCCTGATGGCATCCACATACTGCTTCTGGCCTAATGTCTTGGGTTTGATGGGCTTGCCGTTAATCGTGTGGCAGATCACATCTCTGTCTATTTCCACAAGGCTTTCTTCTTTTTCTTCCTGTCCTAACGTAATTGCATAGTCCACTTTCTGTTCCTCAATCTCACTCCCCCGCCTGGAAACCTCAAACAGCTGGGACAGGATACTCACACACTTTTTTACCTTTGTTTCTTCCCCTGTCACCCTGACGGCTCCATTGCGGTCAACTATGGTCACATTTAAATCATCTTCCAGCTTCTTCAGATACTGGTCGTTCTGCCCGAAAATCTTCTGCATATGCTCTGTGGGCATCTCCATGGTATAAGTGGTCACACTCATGCTGTCACTCCGCTCCTGTTATTTCGGCCACCGGTGGATTCTCAGTTTCCATTTCTTTAATGGGAACCTCCGCTCCTATCTTTTCCTTTACCTTCAGCTCTCCCTGTAAAATCCAAATACCGCTGCCAGTATCTATTTTAACATTTTTTTCAATAATTTGTACCCCTTTTTCCTCTAAACCTGCAAAAAATTCAGAATATTTTTCATTTAGCAGGTTTTCAGCTTCCGTAAGGGTGTAAGAACACTCCGTATTCTGGTATTCCCGGTAGTTTCTGGTACCAAAAGAGATTGGCAGAGTAAACCCTTTCAAGGGCGTAAGCTGCTGTTTACTGATTACCACATCAAAATCCGTAAAATCTGCTTCCCGGCCAAAGAGAAATTCCTTACCAAATACCTCCAGCCAGTATCTTTTCTCTTCCCTTCCCGTATATACCTTTTTGATATAATAAAAAGGCAGCACCTCATACACTGCCTGCGTCCGCTCCACGTAGATATCCGCATCTGCCCGGGTATACTGAAACTTTCGTACGGTTCCGTCCTCATTGTAAACCGGTACCTCACCGGATATCAGCAGACTCCCCATCTGCACAGTATCTCCTATCTGTACCTTAGAGACTCCTGAACGGACAATCATGGATACAATAGTGCCATCTTTTTCCGCATACAAATCACAACTGTCCTGCTCCTGTACGGGAGAAAGAACAGCATCATTTTCTTTCATGGAAATAATCAGTCTGGTTCCGGAAAGCTTTGCAGAAGTCCATGTTATCTCCGCAAACTCTCTTCGGATATCCTTTTCCAGTTCTTCAATGTCAATACTTCTGCTCCTTATTCCCACATGGATTCCCTCATCCTCTAAAAAATCCAGAAAAACATCTTCTGTAATAGAATAATTTCCCTCTATCTGAATTTCCCATACATACAGGGAAGACCATACCCAAAAGAAGCAGGCAGCAAACAGCCCCGCAATAAAAACCTTGCGGGCAAACACTTTCGGTATCAAAAAAGGTAGTCCATATCTTTTCAGAATGACTACCCTGGTTTTTGTTTTTCTTGCTATACTCTTTAGTCGCCTGAAACCTGCCAGGCTGATACACATATAGTAAATGTCACCATCTCTTCTGATATTCCACAGCAGAATATTTTTGTTACTGCATAGGTTTAAAAATCGTTCCGGAGCAAAGCCCCAGGCCTTGATTTCCACATAACCCCTGATATATTTTAGTATGCCAATCACAGACACCGCTCCTTATCCGAATATTACACTTGCAATGCATCCACTGATCTTCATATCCTCATTTGTATAATATGCAATCATAAGGTCAGTGCCTTCAAAACGTACCTGACCGGTCTTGGTCTGCAACAGGATACAGGTGTCCGTATATTCCAGTATACCGCGATAATTTTCTATAAATGCCTCCCGGTTGCCAATCATGGACAGCATAAATGCCCCCATCATCATATCCTTAGGAAGCTGCAGGGATTCTATCAAAAGTTCTTTTTTGGAAACTTTTCGTGAGGTCGTATTTGGGGCCGGTTTCTTTTTCATACTATACTATATTCTGCCGGGCACAATCTCATAACTATTTTACGATGCCTTTGATGAATGGAACCTCATCCGGCTTCTTATCAGTAATCGTATAAGCACTATATAGACGCTCCCTGGCAGCCGCAAGACGTTCCCGGTCATTGGCATGAAGCACCGCCAATGTATCCCCGGCATGGACAAAATCTCCCCTTTTTTTCTGTAAAACAATACCCACAGCCAGGTCAATGGTACTTTCCTTTGTTTCACGTCCGCCCCCTAATAACAGGGAACAGATGCCTACCTCGTCACAGGCAATGTGGCTGATGTAACCGGTCTTTTCCGCCTTCAGTTCCTCTACTATAGCAGCGGCAGGAAGCAGATTTTCATCATAGACAGCAGAGGCATCTCCTCCCTGGGCTTCTACGAATGCAGCCAGTTTTCTTAAAGCACTGCCATCCTCAATGGTCTGTTGCAATTTTTTTCTTGCCTCTGTCTCATCAGTGGCCTTCCCACCTAAAATGAGCATCTGACTTCCCAGAGTCAGACAAAGCTCCAGGAAATCTTTGGGGCCATTTCCCTGTAACGTCGCAATGGCTTCCTTTACTTCCAGGGCATTGCCCACCGCATTGCCCAGGGGCTGATCCATATCCGATACGACAGCAACAGTCCTTCTGCCTGCGCCGTTGCCGATTTTTACCATCTCCTCCGCCAGGGCAAAAGCATCCTTTTCTTCCTTCATAAAAGCGCCGCTTCCTGTCTTGACATCCAGCACGATGGCATCTGCACCGGCTGCCAGCTTTTTGCTCATGATAGAGCTGGCAATGAGGGACATATTATCTACCGTAGCCGTTACGTCCCTGAGTGCATAGAGCTTTTTGTCGGCTGGTGCCAGGTCCGCTGTCTGGCCCATAATGGCAATGCCAATTCGGTTCACATTTTCCATAAATTTTTCAGTAGAGAGTTCCGTAGAAAAGCCCGGAAAGCTTTCCAGCTTGTCGATAGTGCCACCGGTATGTCCAAGTCCCCTGCCGCTCATCTTAGCGACGGGAATGCCACAGGCTGCCACCATGGGAGTCAGTGCCAGAGAAGTCTTATCGCCAACGCCGCCCGTGGAATGCTTGTCCACCTTGATACCTTTTATAGGACTTAAATCCAGCGTCTCCCCACTTTTCTCCATTGCCATAGTAAGGGCTAATGTTTCCGCCTCATTCATTCCTTTAAAATAAATTGCCATCATCATGGCAGACATCTGATAGTCCGGTATGCTGCCGTCGGTATAGCCCTTTATCATAAAATTGATTTCTTCTGTGGTAAGTGTTCTACCGCTTCTCTTTTTTACTATCAAATCATACATTCTCATCGTAAACCACCCCGCTTTCCCATTTTATCAGAGCAGATATGCCTTCAAAAGCTCATAGGTATTCTTCATGCCATCCACATGGCTTCTTTCATAGCCATGGGAAGCGTATACGCCTGCACCAATCAGGCCGTGACGCACGTCATAGCCCGCTTCCAGCGCCGCATCCGCATCAGAGCCATAGTGAGGATAGACATCCACCGCAAAATCCAGCTTCTTCTTTTTCGCGGCTTCAATCAGTCCCGTAACCACATCATAATTATAAGGGCCTGCGCTGTCCTTGGCACAGATGGATACCTGTGTCTCCTGGCAGGAAAGTCCCTCTCCCACACAGCCCATATCCACAGAGAGAATCTCCGTCACCCCTGCTGGTACAGTACCGCTGGCACCGTGTCCTACCTCTTCATAAACTGTAATATGCTGGTAGATTTTTCTTTTGGGAATAATTCCCTGGTCCGTGATAAATTTAGCAAAGCCCAGCAAAATGCCCACACTCAGTTTATCATCCAGGAAGCGGCTTTTGATGTAACCAGTCTTTGTCACAGTGGTACGGGGATCAAATGCCACGATATCTCCCACCATAATGCCCAGCTTTTCCACATCCTCCTTAGAGGATACCTTTTCATCCAGCACTACTTCCATAGCATCATAGCCACGTTTGGTATCGTTGTAATCACCGTTTACATGAACAGAAGCATTGGCAAGCTGAAAGGTGCCGTCATATTTTCCGGAAAACCGGGTAATGATGCGGCAGTTTTCTGCTTCGGCATTGTTGGGATTAAGCCCTCCTAAGGGCGAAAGCTTTAAGCGACCATTGTCCTTAATGGATGCAACCATAGCCCCCAGAGTATCCGTATGCGCTTCCAAAAGTATCGCATCCTCTTTATCTTCGCCGGGCAGTTCCACCAGCACACCACCCTTCACGGTTTTTACCGGATGAAGCCCCAGCTTCTCATACTCCTGTATCAGAAAATCTGCTGCTTCCCTGGTATAGCCCGTAGGGCTGTCGATTGCCAGCACTTTTTTTGTTTCTTCCAGTATATATTTTAAATATTTATCCATTTCTTCCCATTCCTCATATTTCTTTTTTCGGCTACATGTGCCAATTGATTATCTATTATTTTATATGAAACATAGTTTCGCATATCTGTCTGCCCGATTTCGTACGGAAAATATTCTGTAGCGTAACCCGAATGGCACTGGGATTGACCGCATCCTCGTAAAGATTGACCAAAAAATCCGCCTCCACCAGTATCTGATAATCTATGCCATCAATTTCCGTATAGGTGTGATGATGGCCTACCAGATAGGACACCCTATTGATTACCTCTTCCGCAAAACCAAGCCTGCCAAGCATCTCCTCTGCAAGCACCGGTCCCTCCTGCTCCTGTAACTTTCCATTGCAGCTACCGTATTTTTCTTCCGCAGCCTTGATACCGATGTCATGTACCAGTGCAGCAGCCTCCAGAGTAAAAAGTTCCTGTTCTGGCAGTCCTTCCATAATACCAATCAGCTTTGCAAGACTGTGCACCTTGATAAAATGCTGGGTACGCTTTGGGTCTCCTCCATAATACGAAATCATTTCCCTGTAAAGCTCTGTTATCTTATCAGCTTCCAGCTCCATCTTTCAATGTCCTCCCGTCACTTGATAAAACGCATTTGAAAGCAATGCTACTGCCAGTCCTTGCAGACATCTATCCACCCACAGAACTTTTCCCCGGTGAGCCGCTCCAGTTCTGACGGTGTCAGTTCAATAGCGCTGTTCGCACTGCCACAGGCCGGATAAACCGTGTTAAAACGCTTCAAAGATTCATCCAGATATACCTTCACGCCATCACAAATGCCAAAAGGACATACTCCACCGATAGTATGTCCAATCTTAGCTTCCACATCCTCTGGAGAAAGCATCTTCGCTTTGGTGTGAAAAATTTCTTTGAATTTATGGTTATCGATTCTGGCATCTCCTGCTGCAACAATCAGCACAGCATCCTCCCCTACCTGAAAGGAAAGGGTCTTTGCAATCCTGGCCGGTTCACAGGAAAGCGCCTGTGCTGCCAGCTCTACTGTAGCACTGGATACCGCAAATTCCTGGATTTTGTCCTCCATGCCGAATTGTTTTAAATATGCTCTAACTTTTTCTATTGCCATAATGAATTCCTCCTAAAAATTAATCCACCGACTTAAGTGACTCTGCCATATTGATTTTATCCAGCTTACCTGTCATCATACGGTTTACGATCCAGTTGAAGACAAAGGTAAGGATAATACTAAACAGATAACTGATTCCCTGTACATGTACGTCAAAGGAAATCATATCAATCACGACTTCGTGCATGACATACATATGCAATAATTTTCCAAGCCCCAATCCGACTACACAGCCTATGCCGGTAAGCACCATGTTTTCACGGAACACATATGAGGTCGTTTCCTTTTTGTAAAATCCAAGCACTTTTATGGTCGCAATTTCGCGGACACGCTCCGTAATATTGATATTATTCAGGTTATAGAGCACAATAAATGCCAGTGCCGCAGCACAGCCGATAATGACAAATACAATGTAATTCATACTTCCCATCATGCTGGAAAAACGTACCAGCATATCTGCATTGACCGTTACCGCAGTCACATTATCTTCCTTCATTATGGCAGCACTTACCTCATGAGCATCCGTCTCTTCCGGAATCTTTGCATAGATATTTTTATATTCTGCCTCTCCGAATGCCTTTTCATAGGTTTGTGGGTTCAGATATACATAATTATAAATATAATTCTCACAGATACCGGACACCGTCACCCGGATTTCCTTCATGGTATCATCCCGAAGCACAATACTGTCACCAACCGCAATCCCATAGGTATCCGCCAGTTTTTTGCAGATCACAATTTCCTCATCACCCGGATAGGCAATTGCATTTCCGGAATCCGTATGCAGATTGATATAACCTCCAATCTGCTCCGGCTGCTTAGCCACAATCAGATTGACTGATTTCACCTGCCCGTCTGTCACCAAGTCCATCGTGGCCTCCATGGCAAACATGTACTCACCGCCATAGTCCTCCACAAGTTGCAGCACTTTCTCCGTATCCACATCCAAAGTATCTGTATAACCGTTCTGCAGCGTTATTCCGAAATCATAGATTTGTATCTCTTCAAACTGCTGATTGGCAATATTGGTCACAGAATCCCTGACGCCAAAACCGGTCACCAATAACGCTGTACAGCCACTGATTCCGATAATCATCATGAAGAAACGCTTCTTATAGCGTATCACATTCCGAACCGATACTTTATCAAGGAATTTAAGCCGTTTCCAAATGAAAGGCACATACTCTAAGAATACGCGTTTCCCAGCTTTGGGAGCTTTGGGCCGCATCAAACCTGCCGCTACCTCTTTTAGTTCATGTCTACAGGACAGCCATGTAGTGCCCATGGAGCAGATAAGCGAGCAAATAAGGGATATCACAGCCAGTTTCCAGTCAAAAACATAAACCATATCCCCCAGTCGATACATGATACCATAGGCATACCATATGACATATGGAAAGAAATAGGTTCCTCCTAAGAAGCCGATGACGCACCCTGCTATAGCTGCGCTTCCGGAATAAAAGAGATATTTCCCCATAATTGTTCCTTCGCCATAGCCCAATGCCTTCAGTACACCAATCTGAGTACGTTGTTCCTCCACCATACGATTCATAGTAGTAACACATACCAATGCCGCTACCAAAAAGAAAAAAACAGGGAACACGATGGCAATCCCTTCCACAATGCTGGAATCGCTCTCATAGCAGACATAGCCTATGTTGGTATCCCTTCCCAGCACATAGGTATCCGGCTTTTTAATATCTTCAATATCAGCTCTGGCCTCCGCCAGCTTATCTTCCGCATCAGCTATTTCATCCTCGAATTCGGCATAGGCATCATTATATTCTTCCCAGCCATCTGCCACTTCCTCTTTGGCATCCAAAAGCTCCTGCCTGTTTTCCTCCAATGTGGTCTTAGCTTCTTCCAATTCCTTTTTTGCATCTGCAAGCTGGGTTTCTCCTTCTTCTATCTGTGCTTTCGCGTCGGCAATCTCTGCTTCCGCATCAGTAATCTGTACCCCGCCGGCACTTAATTCCATATATGCACTGTTCAGCTGGGCATCTGCAGCATTTATCTGGTCCATCCCGGCTTCTACCTGTGCTTTCTTTTCTTCCAATTCTGCTTTCTGTGCATCCAGCTGGGCTTGTGCTTCTGCCACCACTTCATCCGGATATATCCCTGCCATGGCATCTATCTGCGCCTGGGCTTTAGCAAGTGCACTTTCACCTTCTGTTATCTGTGCAAGGGCATTGGAAAGCTCGTTCTGCTTGCTTTCAACCTCTTTCTTTCCGGAGGTAAAAGCCTCCATACCGTCTTCATATTCCTGCTTTTTCTCCGCTAAAAGCGCTTCATTGTCTGCAATTTCCTGCTTTGCATCTGCCAACTCCTGTTCCTTATCCGCAATCGTTTTTTCGGCATCTGCAATTTCCTTTTCCCCATCGGCGAGCTTTTCTTCTCCATCCGCTATCTCGTTATCTGCATCTGTAAGCTCCTGTTTTGCATCTGCCAGTTCCTGTTCCGCTTCTGCCTTTTTATCTGCCAGCTCTTTTTCCGCATCTGCCAATTCAGCATTTGCATCCGCCAGTATAGCCTGATATCTGCGTTCTCCCTGTGCTTCACAGTACTCTTCCCAGAGAGCTTCTTTCTCCTCCATGTAGGAATCATATTCATCGGAATAGATTGGGTAATCCTCGTCAAATTTTACAAAAATCTCTGTATAATACTCCATGGAAAAACCGCCAGGCAGCAAATACATAAATCCACTTACCCTGCCGTTTCCCAATGCGCTGTTTCCTCTCTCAAACTGGATATAGTAGGACGACTGTACAATACCGGTTATGGTATATTCCTTGTATGTAAAATTGTCCAAATCTTCCTGTGCATTGTTGTCTGAGAACACAATCCTGGTACCGATAGCACTTTCTCCATAGAGATTGCTGTCCACAACACATTCATCGTCCTGTTTGGGCAGTCTGCCGGCCACAAGCTCTACACCGTTAATATCATTTAATAAAGAATGGGCCTTAATAACATTTTCATTCCCCTGTGCATTCAAAAAGATAACATCCGCAGACATGGCACCCTCTGCTGCCCGGACATCCTCTTTCGCAGCAATCGCTTCCACATCCTCCTCTTCAAAACCCAGAGTAGACAAAAGCCTGTAATCATAGAACTGCTTCTCCTTCAGGTACTCATCCGCAGATTCGAGCATAACCGACTTTGTTACCTTCAATCCGGCAAAAAAGCCCACACCAAGCGCAACAATCGCCAGGATTGCAAGATATCTGCCAAAACTCTGTTTAATTTCCCTTAAGGTCGTCTTACGCATCATCGACTTCATAACCTACTCCTTTACGGAGAACTTCTTTTCACAATTACCACTCAATGTCCTCTACCCTTACAATGTGTTCATTCAGTACCATACTCTGTACAGTACCACTTTTCACCGTAATGATCCTATCTGCCATGGCTGTCAATGCCTGGTTGTGGGTAATTACCACTACCGTCTTTCCCTTTTCTCTACAGGTATCCTGTAACAGCTTCAATACCGCTTTACCGGTATTGTAGTCCAGGGCACCGGTGGGTTCGTCGCAAAGAAGCAGTTTGGGGTTCTTGGCCAATGCTCTGGCAATAGCCACTCTCTGCTGTTCACCACCGGATAATTGAGCCGGAAAATTCTTCATACGCTCTTTCAGCCCCACATCTGCAAGCACATCTGCCGCATTTAACGGTTCCCTGCATATCTGGGCCGCCAGCTCCACATTTTCAAGAGCCGTTAAATTTTGCACCAGATTATAGAACTGGAACACAAATCCCACATCAAATCGCCTGTAGCCGGTCAGCTGCCTTTTATTGTAAGCAGATATCTCTTCCCCATCCAGAAAAACCTTTCCTTCAGTCAGGGTATCCATACCACCCAGAATATTTAAGATGGTCGTTTTTCCGGCACCGGAAGCTCCTACGATAACACAGAATTCACCCTTCTGTATCTCAAAATTCACATCATGCAGTGCCTGAATGGATACTTCACCTGTTTTGTATACCTTGCTTACATTCCGGAACTCTACAAATGCGCTCATGCCTTCTCTTCACTCCTTTTTCTTCCTGCGAACAGAATAATACCCGCTGCAAGTACAAACAGGGAAATAAACTGTGAGGTAGAGAAAATACCAATTTCGCCTCTGTAATCATTTCTGAAAAACTCTATCATAAATCTGCCGATACTGTAAAGTATCAGATATAAAGCACCTACCTTTGCCTTTCTCCGTTCTTTACGCGCATACCAGAATAAAATACCTGCAATCAGGAACATACCTGCACTGGACAATAACTGGGTCGGAAGCAGTTTCACACCGTTTGGTGCATAATCAGAATGGGTAAAGGTAATTCCAATAAAAGAATCCGTCTCCCTTCCATAGCAGCAGCCTGCCAGGAAGCAGCCAATTCTGCCAAAACCCTGCGCCAGGGCTACAGAAGGCAGCATCAAATCAAAATAGTCTACAAAAGACAGCTTCTTCAATCTGCAGTATACATATGCCGTAAGCACACCGCCGATAATCCCTCCATATACAACAAACCCACTGCCCGTAAGAATTCTAAGCGGGTCTGCCACAAAGGACTTCCACTCCACAATGCAAAAGAGCACCTTAGCCGCCGCAAATCCCAATACTACACATAAAAAAGTCATAGGATAGAGAACATCGGAATTCATATTTCTCTTTTTTGCTCTTGCCTCTCCTGTGAACAATGCCGCAATGACACCTATTGCAATCATCAATCCATAACCGTGTACCGTAAACGGTCCAATAGAAAATAAATCGTTATACATCTAAAAGTTCCTCCTCATTTATGGTAGGGTTCACCGCTTATAATACGGTACCCTCTGTATATCTGCTCACTCAAAATCACCCGCATCAGCTGGTGAGGAAAAGTCATATC
Organism: Lachnospiraceae bacterium; assembly: GCA_051888955.1. Lineage (GTDB taxonomy): Bacteria > Bacillota > Clostridia > Lachnospirales > Lachnospiraceae > Acetatifactor. The sequence goes on from JBJFCM010000040.1 coordinate 12,314, forward strand.
AGAAAAACTGATTTTTTTATCCGCTCTCATGCTGACGCTCTCATGCAGTCCCAAGGAACCGCCAATCACAAATTGAATATGGCTTTTTCCCGCAATTCCCGCTTTCTGTATCATATCTGCAAAGGCCGTGGAATCCATTTTTTCACCCTTTATCTCCAGTGTAACCACGAATGCGTCCTCCTTTAGCTTGGAAAGCAGCCTTTCTCCTTCTTTTTTCTTAATCTGCTCTTCCTCTAAAGCACTGGCCTTGTCCGGAGTCTTCTCATCAGGAACCTCTAGCACCTCTGCCTTGCAGTACCGGGACAATCTTTTTAAATATTCTTCTACCGCATCCCGGTAAAATTTTTCTTTTATTTTTCCTACACAGACAATTGATATTTTCATTTCACCATGATAACACGTTTTTTAACGTTCTCCCATACTTTTATTTTTTTTTAATACTTTTTCACCAAATTGTCACAAAACAGGCGGGGTTTTCAAGCCCCGCCCATTATTACTCTTCATAGATATCCGTATAAATCTCGTCCACAAAATTATCTAAAAATGCTTCGTCCAGATTTAGGAATTGCTTCTTTATCTTTTCTTTCATAAGAGAGGTTCTTTTAAAATACTTCTCTTCCTCCGAACCCTCTTCCTCTTCAGGAAAAAGCTCTTCGTCCAGTTTCTTTGCATCCAATGTTTCCAGACACCATTTTTCCATAGTACTCCGCAGGGAATTTTCGGATTCCGCCTTTTTAGCAAAAATCCGATAAGACTTCATGGATACAAGCCCCATCACGATGAACAAAAGAAATAAAGCGCTCATAATACCATAGGTCATATATTTGGTTGTTCCACTTAAATGAAAAGGAAGTACACCCGCAATTCCCAAGATGATGACTGCCAAACCTGCTATTCCGAAAATCAGAAGCATGTATGCCGAAGACCTGTTTTCCTCAGCCTTCTGCGCGCTGTTTTCATAGAGTTCAGATGGCTTAACAGGCGTTTTTTCTTCTTCCAGAATTTCGTAAAGGTCTTCTGTTTTCTCCACCTGCTTCTGTAACTCCTTTTGCTGTTTGAAAACAAGCACCAGCTTTTCGGCCTGCTTACTCTCTTTTTCCGGTACAGAAAGCTCATAGACCTCCTCATTTTCGTCAAAGGAAATCTCTACCTCATCGATATGGCTGTACTTCAGGAATTCCGCAATTTCCTCCATTTCCTCCCTGGAGCCGAAAGTAACAGGCTGCATTCCACTCACATTATCCGGAAGCAATTCGCATCCGCAGTCACTGCAGACCGTTATTCCCTCCCGATACTCATTTTTACATTTTGGACACCATGGCATATGTAATCCCTCCCAAAAACATATTCAAATGTGCAATTTACTCCTCATAGTCAAGACAAGACCTGTTACAGGTGACGCTTCTTACAAACTTACCGGCTTCCACATGTGCCGGATGTACCTGATATGCCTTCAGAGCCTCTTCGGTCTCATAGATACCTATCAGAGCAATATCACGGTTACTGCTGTCCATTTCATTCACTACTACCCGGATATCCACCGCACCCTCTACCAGCTCCTTAATCGGCTCTAACAGACTCTTCATCTTTTCCCCGGCAGCCTTCTTTTCTTCTGTTGTCATCTCAGGATTAAAATTCCACAAAACAATATGCTTTACCATACCTGCTCCTTTCGCCTATTTATTGCGCAAATACTCGTCGATGCCTTTTGCTCCGGCCTTTCCTGCTCCCATGGCAAGGATAACGGTAGCTGCTCCTGTTACAGCATCTCCGCCTGCATAGACACCTTCTTTGGTCGTCTTACCATTCGCTTCATCAGCAATGATGCATTTCCACTTGTTAGTCTCAAGTCCCTCTGTAGTGGAGGAAATCAGCGGATTAGGAGAAGTACCCAAGGACATGATTACCGTATCTACATCCATTACGAACTCTGAATCGGGAACTTCTACAGGACGTCTTCTACCGGATTCATCCGGTGCCCCCAACTCCATCTTAATACATTTCATGCCTGTTACCCAGCCTTTTTCATTCTCCAAGATTTCTACCGGGTTAGTAAGCAGATCAAAGATAATGCCTTCTTCCTTTGCATGATGAACCTCTTCCACACGGGCAGGAAGTTCTTCTTCACTTCTGCGGTATACAATATGAACTTCCGCTCCCAGTCTGAGTGCCGTTCTTGCCGCATCCATGGCAACATTACCGCCGCCTACAACAGCCACTTTTTTGCCTCTCATAATGGGTGTGCTGGAATTTTCATCAAATGCCTTCATCAGATTGCTTCTGGTAAGATATTCATTGGCAGAAAATACCCCATTAGCATTTTCTCCGGGAATCCCCATGAACTTGGGAAGTCCTGCGCCGGAACCGATGAATACAGCTGAAAATCCCTCTTCATTCAGCAGTTCATCAATCGTAACAGATTTTCCAACAACAACATTGGTCTCAATCTTCACGCCAAGAGATTTTACGTTTTCGATTTCCTTTGCCACAACAGCCTTTTTAGGCAGACGGAACTCAGGAATACCATAAACCAATACGCCGCCGGGCTCATGCAGTGCTTCAAAAATTGTTACATCATATCCCATCTTAGCCAGGTCACCTGCACAGGTAAGCCCTGCGGGTCCGGAACCGATAACAGCGACCTTCTTGCCGTTTGATTCCTTTGCTCCTTCCGGTTTGATACCGTTCTCTCGCGCCCAATCTGCTACAAAGCGCTCCAGCTTACCAATGGATACCGGCTCCCCCTTGATGCCACGGATACATTTTCCCTCACACTGGCTCTCTTGAGGACAGACTCTTCCGCAGACTGCCGGCAGTGCTGATGCCTCACTGATTACCTGATATGCGTCCTCAATATCACCTGTTTTTACATGTCCGATGAATTCAGGAATGTTGATTGCCACAGGACAGCCCTTGATACACTGGGCATTTTTACAGCCGATACAACGGCTGGCTTCTTCCATGGCCTCTTCTTTGTTATAGCCCAAACATACTTCTTCAAAATTCGTGGCACGTACCTTAGGATCCTGCTCACGAATTGGTGTTTTCTTTAATACATCCATCTTTTTATCCTCCCATTTATCCTTTCCGCTCTTCCTACTGGCAATTTCCGCATCCGCCATGATGGGTATCGCCTTCTTTTTCCTTTAAGAAAGCACGTCCCTCTGCGGTTTTGTAAATCTGCTGTCTCTGCATTGCTTCATCAAAGTTCACCTGATGACCGTCAAATTCCGGTCCATCCACACAGGCAAATTTCACCTTACCGCCAACACTCACACGGCATGCGCCGCACATACCTGTACCATCTACCATAATAGGATTCAGACTGACAATGGTAGGGATTTCCAGTTCCTTGGTCAGGAGGCATACAAACTTCATCATAATCATAGGACCGATGGCCACACACACATCATAGTGATTGCCATCTGCCACAAGATCTTTAATTGTCTGGGTAACCATGCCGCTTCTGCCATAGGAACCGTCATCAGTGGTAATATAAAGATTACCTGCTACTGCTTCCATTTCCTTTTCCAGTATCAATAAATCCTTTGTCTTGGCACCTACAATGACATCAGCTGCAATTCCATGCTCATGCAGCCATTTTACTTGAGGATATACCGGTGCTGTTCCAACACCACCTGCCACAAAAAGCATTTTTTTCTTTTTTAGTTCATCCAAATCCTCACTTACGAACTCGGAAGGACACCCTAACGGCCCTACGAAATCATGAAAAGCATCTCCGGCTTTTAAGGAAGCCATTTTCTGAGTTTCTGCTCCCACAGTCTGAAACACGATGGTAATCGTACCCTTTTCTGAATTATAGTCGCAGATAGTCAGGGGAATTCGCTCCCCGTCCTCATCCATTCTGACAATGACAAACTGCCCCGGCTTACAGGACTTCGCCACTCTTTTGGCTTCTACCTCCATTAAATAAATATTGGTTGTCAATTCTTCTGCTTTTAAAATCTTATACATCTTGCACCTCTCAGGCCGCAGCCTTCCTTTTCTTATATTTTTATCTGTCTTTAGAATGTCTCAAGAATATATCCATCCAAAGCATCCCTTGACAGCTTATAATATTCCTGTGTATATGCATTAACTGCGTAAGTAGTTCCGGTCTTATTCTGTACACCGGCCGAATCTTCATACACTTCAGAAATCACATAAAAATCTCCCTCATTTGGTATCGCCAATGCGTACTGGAAGTTATACAGGTACCTGCCATTCAAATCCCCGGCAATCGTTCCTGATACATCTGTTATCCTGCCGTTTTCCACCATTACCTCTACCAGTCTGCTTACCGCCATATCGGCCGTAAAATCTGTTGCAAGCTTCAAATCAAAATGTCTGGTCGTAACTGCTCCGGCCACTCCTTCTTTACTGTATGTAACAAATTTAAAGGTACTTTTTCCAAGAGGCATTGGTATCTCGCTGACATATATCGCAGACTGATCCGTTGGTACCTGACCATCTGTAGTATAATAAACCGTACAACCGGTAGGAACCAGCACCCGTATCATGGAGGGAGTAGTATATTCCCCACTGTAGGTTTCCACCTCAGGCGCAGTTGGCTTCAGCACATCTATGACATAGGATTTTGCTACCACTTCACTTTCAATACCATATTCATTAACAAACATAGCTGAAATTGTGTAGCTTCCTGTTTCCAGAAAAATCGGCGACGTATAGACTTCACTGTTTAAATCCGGAATTGTACCGTCCATCGTGTAATAAATGGTTCCCTGTGTACTGGCCGTCAGTTTCAGCGGCACCACTTCTGCGTAGGTTCCTTCTTTGTAGCTGAATTCAGGAGGCGCAGCCATATAATGCTGGAACATAGTACGGATTGCTTCACTGTCCGTGTTAACTAAAAGAGTATTGATGGACGCGTAATCCTCCCTGCTTTTGTAAAATGCAATCAGCTTTTTATAGGCCGATTCCATTTC
>JBJFCM010000041.1:0-3584 GCA_051888955.1 Lachnospiraceae bacterium
GGTCTGGAAGCGGATGCGGTTATCTGCCTTAGGGATGGAAGGTGGGCACCGGTAGAAGTGAAGCTGGGGTCAAAGGAGATTGAAGCGGCTGCAAAACATCTGTTAGAACTTAAAAGTAAAGTAAATACTGAAAAAATGCGGGAACCCTCATTTCTAATGATATTAACAGGAACAGAGCTTGCATACAGGCGGGATGACGGTGTGTATGTGGTTCCCATTGGATGTTTAAAGGATTAGAAAGGGGCAGGTAATGGTTTCCATAGTCACAATCTGCTACAACAGTGAGGCTGTTATCGAGCGTACCATTGAATCGGTGCTACAGCAGACCTGCAGCAATATAGAATATCTCATTATCGATGGCGCTTCCGGCGACCATACGGTAGAGATTGCGGAAAAATACAGGACAAGACTGGAAGAAAAAGGGATTGTTTACCGGGTGCTCAGCGAGCCGGATGCAGGCATTTATGATGCTATGAATAAGGGCATTGCTCGGGCAACAGGGGATATCATCGGTATCCTGAACAGCGGGGACTGGTATGAACCTGAGACCGTTGTCAACGTCTCGGTAGCCTTTGAAGAAAATGACTGCGATCTGCTCTTCGCCAATATCAGGATGCACAAGACGGATGGCACTTCCTTTGTGAAAAAAGCAAGGCTGAGGAGCTTTCAGACCTCCAGGGACTGGAACCATCCCACCACCTTTGTAAAGGCATCGGTGTACAAATCCCATCCTTTCAGAAAGCTGGGGATACACGACGATTACGGCTTTTATCTGCAGGTGCGTAAGGAAGGCGCTAAAATCATCACTGTGGATGCAGTGCTGGCCAATTTTCAGATGGGAGGCGCCAGCAATCATAAGAGCTTTACAGAAGCGGTGAAGCGGATTCAGGACAGATACCGGTACTGCTACCGGATCAACGGATACAGCAGATGGTATCTGGTGGAGTGTGTAGCTATTGAGGCAGCCAAAATGATATTGGGATAAGATAGTGTGGAAGGCGGCTGGCAGTGCCAATTATTGCCTATTTGTCCGGGACGGTTGCCATTTGAACTTTAATATGATAGGTTTATACACATAACTGTTTGGAAAACGGTTGCATACGGTTATCATTGATTCGGGCCTGTTCTAAGGGCTTGAATAGAAAGGGTATGGATATACAGATGAAACGAATTGCTTGGGTTTTAGGAACACTGGCTATTATTGGCACCTTGATATGCGCACCTGCATATACATATCAGGCACAGGCTTTTACGGAAGAAGAAACCGCCTGGATAGAAGAGGCGAGGAGCGAACTTTCCCTATTACTTAATGAACGTACGGTTATGGCGCTGGTGTATTTGAGTGACATGTATCCGGTACGTGTAGCACCTTCTGAGGACAGCGATGTTATTTTAAATGTCCCCAGCGGTCAGCAGGTACAGATTCAGGATGTTGTGATGACGGAGGAGTACGAAGCCTGGGCTTATGTCTCTTTCTATTATCAGGAAGCAGAATATACAGGCTATGTCCAGAGGCAGAACCTGGCATGCTCGGACGAGCTTTTCTTACAATGGGAACTGGACTATGGAATGAATCCCTCTCTGTATGCGGTCATGACATTGGATGGAACTGACGCACAGAGCACGTATGCGGACATTGAACAGTTCCCGGAGAGCTATCGGGCGGCGCTTACGGCGTTAAAGGAAGCGCATCCCAACTGGACCTTTGTAAAGATGAATACGGGACTGGACTGGAATACGGTCGTAGCAGAAGAAATGAAGGGTGGCAGAAGCCTGGTGCCGGCTTCTTTTCCGGTTTATATGCAGGAGGGCAGTTACAGCAAGAACTGGGCCTATGCTTCGGAGGATACTCTGAAATATTATCTGGACCCCAGAAATGGTCTTAATGAGAATTACATTTTTCAGTTTGAACAGCTGACCTATAACGGCAGCTATCACACGGCAGAGGCGGTACAGACCATTCTACAGAATACCTTTATGAAGGGAAATATAGCGGGGACGAGTACTGCCTATGCACAGGCCTTTTATGATATCGGCAGGGATTTGCAGGTCAGCCCATTCCATCTGGCGTGCCGTGTGTATCAGGAACAGGGCGCAAAGGGGACTTCTCCCTTGATTTCCGGTACTTATCCGGGCTATGAGGGTTATTATAATTATTTTAACATAGGAGCCTCCGGTTCCACGGATACAGCGGTTATTACCTCCGGTCTGCAATATGCAAAGGATAAGGGCTGGAACACGGTCATGCTGTCGCTGTCCGGCGGCGCACAGACTATCTCCGCTAACTATATCTTAAAGGGACAGGATACCCTGTATCTGCAGAAATTTGATGTGGATGGCAGCTATAACGGCTTATACTGGCATCAGTATATGCAGAATATCTGCGCTCCTACCAGTGAAGGAAGCAATATCCGCAAGCTTTATGAGAATACCGGTGCTTTGGATAATACATTCGTATTCAAGATTCCGGTGTATAACAATATGCCGGAGAGCGCATGCACCCTGCCCACAGCTTCTAACAGCGTATCGCTGCCTGTGCTTGAGGGATATAACGATGCACAGATTTATTTAGATGGAGTGGCATACAGTGCAGTAAACAGGAACGGTTATTACGTTACCAATGCACCTGACGGGACGGCACAGACAGCAGTGATGTACCGCTATGATGAAAACGGGGTGCCGGTGGGTATGGCAGTGTGGATGTTAAGCTACAACGGAACCTATTATACTGCAACAGAGATTCCGGAGCTGCGGGATTTGCTGACCTATCACGGTTTCTCTATTCGGATTACAGGACGTTCCGGTATCCGCTTTAAGACAGGCATTGCAGTGGATGTGCGAAATGCTCTTACGGCAGACGGCGGCATAGGTGGCTACCAGTTGAAGGAATACGGTACGCTGGTCATGAACAATGCCAACCGGGATGTATATCCCATGATAAGAGGCGGAGAAAAAGTAAAAATCGGATGTGCCTATGGACTGGATAGCAACGGTACCATGGTAGACAATATATATGAGACGGTAAACAACCGTTACCGGTATACCTCCGTATTGGTGGGGCTGCCGGTGGAGCAGTATAAAACAGAGTTTGCATTCAGAGGATATATCGTGCTGACGAAGGATGGTAAGGAAATTACCCTGTATGGCCCGGTTATGGCCAGAAGCATCTATGGCCTGGCAGAACAGGCTTTGGGAATGAATATGTATCCACAGGGATCCGGAGCGGATACCTTTTTGAGACAACTGATAGCGGATGCGGATGCACTGCAGGAGGGCACCACTGCAGGCGGCGCAGAGTAAAAGGAGAAATACAGACTATGAAAAAGAGGATGATAGGGTTAATACTGGGGGCCGGAGCCATGGCATTGCTTACCGGATGCGGAACCGGCGTGCCGACTGTGGGGACGAATGAGACCCAGACAGAAAACACCGTGACAGAGGCGGAACCTACTGCCACACCGGAAGCTACAGAATTGCAGCTTATGGAACAGAAGTATGCAGAGGGAAATTTTGAGCCCGCAGATTATATAGCATTGGCGGCTCTTTATGGAGAGAACGGACAAGTTTTAAAGCAGCGGGATATG
>JBJFCM010000042.1:0-17042 GCA_051888955.1 Lachnospiraceae bacterium
CCTTTATCAGCCACAAGGAGTACGAAGGCATGGAGTATGATGTGTCGGAGTACACCATGAGTGAAATTATATCCACCATCTATGATACTATGGCAGAAAGCGGTATAAAGGAAGGCATCCTCTTTTTGGATGAAATCAACTGTGTATCGGAGACACTGGCGCCGTCCATGTTGCAATTTTTGCAGTATAAGGTATTCGGCAGGCACAAGGTGCCGGAGGGCTGGGTCATTGTGACGGCGGGCAATCCTCCCGAGTACAACAAATCCGTCAGGGATTTCGATGTGGTGACCTATGACCGCCTGCGCGTGCTGGAGGTGGAAGCGGACTATGCGGCCTGGAAGGTCTATGCCCAGGAGAAGGGTATCCACCCTGCCATCCTGAATTTTCTGGAGTTAAAGAAGGACTATTTTTATCATATGGAAACCACGGTAAAGGGCAGGCTGTATGTGACTGCAAGAGGCTGGGAGGATTTATCTGAAATCATCAAGCTCTATGAAGAAGAGGGCATCACGGTGGATGAGACGTTGGTGGGACAGTATCTGCGAAGTGACCGCATCGTGAAAGAATTTACGGCCTATTATGACCTTTTCAACAAATATAAAAAGGATTACCGGGTGGAGGAAATACTGGCGGGACAAATCCCTGAGCATGCGGTAGAGCGTGCGGGAAGTGCACCCTTTGATGAGAGGCTTTCTCTGCTGGGTATGCTGCTTGACAAGGTGATGAGTGAAATCAGGGAAAATATGGAGCAGGGCGCTTACTTAAGTGAGCTGGTAGCGCCCCTGAAGGCTTTACAGGGCAAATCCATGGAAGAGACTTTGGGGTTATTGGAAAAGTATATGCAGACCAAGGAAAAACAGCTTTACAGTCAGGAAAAGGCAGGGGCTCTTTCCACAGCAGACAGAAAAATGCATAAGCGGATTCTACAATTTTATGGGGAGGTGCAGAAGGAGCTGCTGCGCCAGGCACCCGCGGAAAGCTTTCCTGTCATAAAGGCGGAATTCGAGAAATGTACCGGAGCAATGAAGAAGCAGACCCTGCGAATCAAGGAACGCCTGCATGCGTTGTTTGTCTTTGTGGAGGCAGCCTTTGCAGAAGGCAATGAAATGCTGATATTGGTGACGGAGCTGACCGTCAATACCAAGAGTGCGGAATTCATTGCCAGGTTCGGATGTGAAGATTACCAGAGGAACAATGAAAAGCTGATGCTGTCGGAGCGGCAGGAGGAGATGCAAAAGAGCATAGCGGAGCTGGCGCTGTAGTTTGGCCCGTTCTTTCTAAAGTGCATCCCGTGGTCAAGCGTGTACCGCATTTATTATGCCTCTCAGCCACGCTTCCGGGAGACGCTGAAATGTGTTTCCCTGGTGAAGCATCCCGTTATTTATGATGTATGAGGCCCCTTGAAAAGCGTCGGTATTTAGGCCACGTCTTTTGTGGCCTTATGTACCGTTACGCTTTTCACGGAGCGGGAGCGTGGCCGAATACACATCAATAGCGGGATGCCATATAGGGCAAGAAAAGGGAACTGAATTGGTAAGGAGAAAACGCACATGGCACAGGAGAAGGATTTTAAAATTGGCGGCGTGACGCTGCGTTATATGGTGGAAAACGAGGGCGTTGTCATTACCGGGTGTAAGGGCCAGACTCCGCGCGTGGAGATACCGGAGGAAATAGAGGGTCTGCCGGTGACGGCTGTCGGGAAAAAGGCTTTTCTCAGCAATAAAGGGCTTACGGAAGTGGTGCTGCCCGGGACCCTTACGGAAATCGGCGACTGGGCCTTTGCCCATTGCAGCAGCTTGAAAAAAATGGTGCTGCCGGGAAAGAATATGCGGATTGGAAAGGGTGTATTCAAGGACTGTATAGCACTTGCTGAGGTGCGTGTGACGGCACAAGGGGAAGGCCGACCAAAAGGCCAAACAGGCGAAAACGTATATGGAGAGGATACCGATAGATATGAGGAGGAGACGCACGCAGGGCAGATGTCCCGCCTGTTAGCAGCCACTCCTGTTATGCTGGATGCGGAGTATCTTTTTCTACCGGGGGAGGCCGGGAGCGCAGAGTGGCTGGAAAAATGGGACAGTCGAATGATGGCGCTGTTACAGAAAAACGATGAATCGGGATTTACCAGGCTGGTGCTCTGTGGAGAAGAGGATCTTCTTGCCAATCTGCCGGATTATATTGCAGAAAAAAGGCGGAGCAAGGCAGAAATGTGCTTTTTACGATTGCTGAATCCAATAGGACTATCTAATGAAAGCAAAAACAAGTTGCGGGAATATTTGCTGACACATGCAAAGGGCTGTGAATCGGAAGCGGCCTGGGAGGTGGTTCTAAGAGAACACGGGGACGAGCGCTCCTATTATGAACTGCTTACGGATATCGGTTGTGTGACAGAGGAAAATTTGCCGGATATGCTTCAGGATATGAAGGAAGGGCATGCAGAGATGAAGGCATTTCTGATGCGTTATAAAGAGGCAAACTTAAGTGGCAGTGACTTCTTTGATACGTTGTCGCTGGATTAAGGGATTTAATAGCTGTTCCCGGCGCTCTTTACATGCTTTTGCATTACAATTTACATCCGCATGATAGTTTCTGCCTGTTTTTAATTATATACTTTTTGAAAAACAAAGAGAGGTTCTTTATCCTGTGATTGTTGTGTCAACCATTTCATCAGTCATCTGGCCTTGTGTTCTGCTTTCCATTCTGTGGAACATCATCGTTCTGGGACTGCTCCTAGTCAGAAAAGTATCATTAAAGCGTATGAGAAAATTTTGTGAAAGCGCACTCCAAACAACCGGTACTGTAAATAAGCTTATCAAAGAGGATAATGCCGTGAATGATTCTCCGGCATATTCTGCTTCTTACATTTTTTATACTGCAAACGGTGTACCGTTTACCGGAAGCTATGATCTTCCTGATGGCCCGACAGAATACAAAGAAGGGCTGTCTGTCACAGTCTATTATGATAGAAACAATCCCTCTGAAAATGTATGTGAGAATCAATTTACTTATGAAGACAGACTATACCATATACTTCTTAAAATCGGTCTCTGCGGCACTCTATTTTGGTTAGTAGGGCTTCCCATTCTTGTGTTCCTAAGCCGGACAATCCTTTAAAGCTTTTTTCATGATGCAGTGGTCCTATCACAAACTTTCCGGTACAGATTTGAGGTGAAACCGGCTTATGGACTGTTAAAAAGGCCTTCTATGATACAGGCTATATCATAGAAGGCCTTTCTCTAACACTTATTTACAGAAAAACGTGCTCCCTACAAACGGAAATGTTTCATGATATCGGATAACTCATCTGCAATTTGTTTCAACTGAACCGCACTGCCTTCAATCTGTTCAAAGGTATTTGATACCTCGATGGTCTGTGCACAGGTTTCCTGTGTGTTTGCTGCATTCTGTTCTGCTATTTCGGACAAGCCTTCTACAGCCTCCACAATCTTGTTTCTGGAACCCTCTAACTGAACTGTAGTGGATTCAATCTGCTCAATCTTTTCTAACGAAGTGCCGATGCCATCCATAACCTCTGCCACGATTTTTTCGGTTTCTGTCATATTCCGGCTTTGACTGTCGATAATCTCATGAACTCTGCTCATAATATCTACCGCTTCGTCGGAATTATTGATTAATGTATTTGTTATTTCTTCAATCCTGCGGCTGGATTCATTGGATTGCTCCGCTAATTTTTGAATTTGAGCAGCCACAACCGCAAATCCTCGTCCGCTTTCTCCGGCTCTTGCCGCTTCAATACTTGCATTTAAGCTAAGCAGATTTGTTTCTTCTGCGATAGAAGTAATAATTTCCGTTGCAGCCTGGATTTCCTGTGCAGATTCGTTTGTCAAATTTGTCTGTCTGGTAATCGTAGCAATGGATTTCTCCACTTCCTCATTTATCTGCCTTAACTGCTGTATGGTAGAAGTAGCCTGTTCACTTGACTTTCGCATGATATCGGCGTTCTGATTAAGAAGATCCACTTCTCTTGAGGCCATGCCTATCTGCTCGCCCATCAGCATGATATTTTCAGATGTGCTTTTCGTACTTCTTGCCTGTTCTGAAATATTGTCTGTAATAGAGCTGACTGCATTTTCCACCTGCTTCATAGTGGAATTAGTTTCTTTTGCAGTAATGCCCAGCTCAGTTGCTGCTGCTGTAAGATTGTCTGTGCTTTGAGCAATCTTCGTGATAATATTCTGAAGTACTTTCTGTAAGGTATCGATAGCCTTTGCAAGGTCTCCTACCTCATCTTTTCTGCCTAAAAGCCTTTCATCAATAGGATTGCCCAGTTCACCGGCTGCAACCTTTTGGACTGTACCAATTCCTTTCTTTAATGATTTCGTTATGGACATGGAAATAATGACTGCCATTGCGATGCAGACTACCATAACTAAAACAACAGAAAATACCACTGTCCGAATAATACCATTTATCGTTGCATCCTTCGCTTCTTTATTTGTTCCGACAAATATCATTCCGATGGGGTTTGAATCGGTTCCTTTTTGATAAACAGGAATATAATATCCATAATTCATTGTTCCATCTAAAGATACCGATGAACTAAAATATTCTTCGCCACCATTCAATACTTTTTCCACAATAACATCACCGGCAGGAGAACCCAAAATACGATTCCCTTCACTATCCTTTGCGGAAGTCATTATTCTTTCGTTCCCATAAAAGAAGGTAACATCCATGCCGGTTTCTTCTTTGATGCTATCCAGCAGAGTTTCGGAGTTAGAAATATTGTATCCGCCCTTCCATACATCTCCGTTTTCCGCTCTCAAGTAACTTCCTGAATTTTGATTATATGCTGCCAGGGTTGCCGCTGCTGTTCCGCTGAGCGAGTCTTTCACTTCATTGATCAGAGAAGTTTTTACCTGAGTCAGTGTAATTATAATTGTAACAATTCCCAACAGTAAGATTGGCAATATTACCACTGACAATATTTTCTTTTTTAAGTCCATTCTCATAAATGCCACCATTCCTTTCCGCATTAATCTACAACGACCACGTTTTTAAAATACCAGTTAATGCCGCCTGTAATCGTAGCATCGTCGAGAGTTTTTCCTTCTTCTCCAACCGTACTGCCATCATTGGTTTCTATCACGCCATCAAACACATTGAAGGAACCTGAAAGAATCTGTGTAGTGGCCTCGTCCACTTTTTCCTGTGTCCCTTCTGCACAGAAGTCGGCCAGATCCGTTATCTCAACAAGTCCTTCCGACATACCTCCATAATAATTGGAACCATCCCATGTGCCATCAATAATGCTTTTTACTGCTGACGTATAATAAGCACTCCAATTCCAAACAACACTGCACAGACACGAATCCGGTGTTTCCTTACTCATGTCAGAATTGTATCCAATTCCATATACTCCCTTTTCCTGAGCTAATGTTTGAGGATAAGGAGTATCGCAATGCTGTGCCATTACATCACAATCCATAGCTAACAATTCTTCTGTTGCAGCTTTCTCAGCTGCCGGGTCATACCAGCTGTTTGTAACCTTTACATAGACAACTGCATCAGGATTTACGGAATACACACCCATTGCAAATGCATCAATACCACCGGTTACCTCGGAGTTAGATGAATCCTGTGCAGCAACATATCCGATTTTATTTGTCTTGGTATTCATGCCGGCAACAATGCCGCTTAAATATCTTGCCTGATAGATTCGACCAAAGTAATTGTTAAAATTCGTTCCATTGCTCATATAGCCGGTTCCGTGTGAAAAATATACGTCCGGATATTTTTCGGCCATATCAGCTGTCGGCTGCATATATCCCCAGCTTGTTGTAAAAATCACATTGCAGCCTTCATCTACACATTCTTGAATCGCTTTTTCAATCGCTGCAACGTCTCCATCGTCTATATTTAGTTTTCTGATGATCTGTTCATCTGAAAGTCCCAGATTTTCCTGCATTCCCTGAATACCGATATCATGTGTATAGGAATATCCGCTGCCTTCCGCGGGATCTGAAATATGTAAAACCCCAACTTTAATATCTTCTTTTGGGATTCCTTTTTCGGTATCCACTACTGCTGTATCCTGTTCATATCCTTTATTGGTGGCATAATCGTCAATAGACTCCTTGCTGCCGCAGGCACTTAATAAAAGCAGACATGATAAAAGAATTGATAAACATTGATGCTTTCGTATTTTTTTCATCGTATTACCCCTTTTACTCATTTGTACTATGCTATTGATAAAATAGCAATATCGACAATCATTATTATACTAAAGAGAGAGAGAATTATCAATCAAAATAGGTTCACAAAGTCCATTCGTATTGTGATTCGTAAAACCTTGTGGTACGATATCATAAAAGGGAAATTATGCGGGATAGGGAGGAAGAGTTTATGAGAATCGGAGCATTGGAAGCGGGCGGCACCAAAATGGTATGCGCCATCGGAAATGAAAAGGGCGAAATCTTAAAGAGAGAGGTGTTTCCTACGACCACACCGGCGGAAACCATGCCTAAGATGATTGCCTTTTTTAAAGCAGAAGAGGTGGAAGCACTGGGTATCGGCTGCTTTGGCCCCATCAATCCGAGGAAAGGTACACCTAAGTACGGCTATATCACATCTACACCTAAGCTTGTCTGGCAAAATTATGATATCGTGGGAGAATTTGAAAAAGCCCTGGGCTGTCCGGTGGGCTTTGATACGGATGTGAATGCCGCTGCCCTGGGAGAAGCCTTTTTCGGCATCACGAAGGGCTTGCAGAACAGTATCTATATGACAATCGGCACCGGTATCGGCGTGGGTGTCTACTCGGAAGGAAAGCTCATGCATGGCATGATGCACCCTGAGGCAGGGCATATTCTGATAAAGCGTCATCCGGCGGATACCTATGCGGGTTTTTGCCCTTTTCATAAGGACTGTCTGGAGGGGCTGGCAGCCGGCCCTTCCCTGGAGAAAAGATGGGGAAGCAAGGGGGATACCCTGACGGACAGGGCAGAGGTGTGGGAGATGGAAGCCTATTACATTGCCCAGGCCTGCGTGAATTATGCCATGATTTTATCCCCGGAGCGAATCGTGTTAGGCGGCGGCGTGATGAAACAACCGTCTCTACTGCCCCTTATCCGTGAGAAATTTAAAGTGCTTATGGCGGAATATATCAGGACAGAAGAGATAGAGGACGTAGAGCACTACATTGTGGCTGCCAGTCTGCAGGATAATCAGGGGGTTATGGGGTGCATTCAGCTTGCGCTTCAGGCTTGCAATTCTCATACACCTGACTGATTTCTTTTTTGTGTCTGCCGATAGTACAGATGCAGACGAACAGGGAAAAGCCGGCACACAGGGTAAGGCAGAGCCTGTAGTCCAGTATTTCTCCTATGGCTCCTATGACAAGGCTGAAAATGCAGCAGGCAAAGGAGATCAGCATGGAGTAAAAAGCATTGAGCTTGGCCCGAAGACGGTCCGGAATGTAACGTTGAACAGCAGCCTGCCGCATGGTCGCGCTGTTCATGCCCAAAAATCCGCAGAGAGAGCGGTTGAGCAGCATAAGCGGATAGGGCAGCCAGAGCAGCAGTATATCCATGGTCTCATAGGCGAGGTATACAAAATAGGCAAAGGAATACCGTTTTTGGGGCGGAATCTTCAGGTTGTAATGAACCAGGCCTCCCAGTGAGCGCCCGGCGAATTCCATCACGGAAAAGAAAGAGTACATGGCAATACTAAAGCCGGGAGTGGTGCGGAAAAAGGCTACCAAAATCGGGCTGTAGCCGTTGCCCACACCGTTCGTTACTGCCATGTAGGAATAAATATTTAAAATACCTTTTTCATGCTTCAGGTAGGAAAGCGCTTCTGTAATGTCCTGTTTCCATTGCTTGATGGAAAAGCTGTTGTCTGTGTGCTTTTCTTCCTGCAAGCGGATACGGCTTTCTATCAGGGCAGCCAGAAAAGACAGAACGGACTGTATCAGGAGAATGGCTGCAACGCCGATTGTGTCGAATAAAAGGGCCGCAACCGGTGTCATAATGACAGTAATCACAGGGTACACCATACCGGATATGGTGTACCCTTTTTGCTCGAAGCCCTCTTCAATAAGCTGCGGATAGATGCTGTTATAGGCAAGGGAATCGAAACTGTTTAAACTGGCCAACAGCAGGGAAAAGAAAATGTAGCCGGTATAGGAAAAATCAAAGTGCAGAAGATACAGTCCCGCTAAAGCAAAAAGAATGCCGTTTATGGCATCTCCTGCCACTAAAAATGGCTTGCGGGGAAAACGGTCCATGAGAGGTGCCGCAAACAGGGGAAGCAAAAAGTTAGGGATGAGCTGTATGGCTATCAGCAGCGCAGATGCAAAGGTGGAACCCGTCTCATCAAACACCAGAAAGGAAAGGGCAAAGGAGGAGGCGATGCCGCCTGCAGCGCCCAATATGGTAGCGGTAGTAAGAAGGACAAAATTCTTTGTCCAAAGTGTCTTTTTCATGGGAAACCTCCTTTTGTGTTCTGGGTTGAAGTGTAAAAGCAGGCTCTAATCCTGTTTCCTGAAATACTGTGACAGAAGCAGAATTTCATGGGCAAGTAATGGCATGGCGGATAAGAACAGTAAAAGTCTCCAGTCTGCAGCGTGCAGGGCACAGGTACCGAAAGCAGCCGTAAAGTAGGGAACGGAGGTTACCAGAACCTGCAGACAGAGGCCGATGGAAAAGGCTGCTATCATCAGCTTGTTGCTAAAATGCTTCATCTTAAAGATGGAACAGTCCACATCCCGCATGCCGATGGCATGAAAGAGCTGGGAAATGCCTAAGGTCGTGAAGGCATAGGTCTGGGAGCGGGTCAGAATTTCAGGCAGCTCCAAAAGCAGCCGCACATTCTCTAAAGTAACCGGTAGGTCATTTTTCCATAAAAGCCGTATGGGAAGCTGCAAGTAAGCAGCCATACTGATAAAGGCTATCAGGATACCGTAAATAAGAGTACAGGCCAGACCGCCATCTGCAAAAAGGTTCTCCTCCTTTGCGCGGGGTGGCTTTTTCATAAAATGGGAGGTGTCACTGATATCGATTCCCAGTGCCAGGGCAGGCAGGGAGTCTGTAATCAGATTGATCCACAAAATATGGCTGGGCTTTAGGGGAGAACATAGCCCCAAAAGGATTGCCGTCAGCATGGTGATGATTTCCCCAAAGTTGGAGGATAACAGAAACAGCACTGCTTTTTTAATATTAGCGTAAATACTACGTCCCTGTTCGATGGCTTTTACGATAGTGGAAAAATTGTCGTCTGTCAAGATGATATCCGCAGCATTTTTGGCAACATCGGTGCCGGTGATGCCCATGGCGATGCCTACATCAGCGGATTTCAGGGATGGGGCATCGTTGACACCGTCCCCGGTCATGGCTACGATGTGGCCGTCAGCTTTCAGGGCATTGACGATTTTGGTCTTGTGCTCCGGGGAAACCTGGGCAAAGACCCTAATATGCTTCAGTGTTTCCTGTAGTTCCGCCTCCTTTAAAGAATTTAATGCTGCTCCGGTCATACATTCCGAGACATTCTCTGCGATAGACAGCTCCTTTGCGATGGCGCAGGCGGTATCGATTCTGTCACCGGTAATCATGATGGTGCGTACTCCGGCGCTGTGGCAGGCGGCTACAGCAGCCTTTGCTTCCGGGCGGATGGGGTCCTTCATGCCCGCCAGGCCTAAAAAAGTCATCTCTTTTTCGGAAGGGTGAGCATCCCCGGTTTTCATGGCCAGTGCCAGAATGCGCAGGGCTTTTTCCGACATGGCTTTTATGGCATCATAAATGGCTTTTTTGTGAGCCGGTGTAATAGGAAGGATGCGTCCGGCCTCCCAGATATAGCGGCAGCGGCTTACAATTTCGTCGGGAGAGCCTTTGGTGAAGGAGAGATAGATGCCGCCCTGTTTATGGAGGGTGGTCATCATCTTTCGCTCGGAGTCAAAGGAAATCTCTCCCGCGCGGGGCATCCTGTTTTCCAGCACGGGACGATATAAGTGGAATCTTGCTGCCATATCAAGCAGGGCCAGTTCCGTAGGATCCCCTATGCGGGTGCATGTATTTTCAGCAGCGTACAGGGCTGACGGGTGGGGAGTGTTTTCTCCTTCTGCAATGACTGCATCATTACAGAGGGTAAAGCCCTCCAGAAAATAGCGGTTCTTTTCCCGGTTCAGGGTATCTAAAGGGCAAAGGTGACCTTCCGTATAACATTCTGTTACGGACATTTTATTCTGTGTCAGAGTGCCGGTTTTGTCGGAGCAGACGACGCTGACACAGCCCAGGGTCTCCACACTGGGCAGTTTTTTTACGATGGTATTGACCTTTACCATGCGGGAGACGCTCAGGGCTAACACCATGGTCACAATGGCGGGCAGCCCCTCCGGTACAGCGGCAACGGCAAGGGAGATAGCGGTAATCAGCATTTCCAGCACATCCCGCTTCTGTAACAGCGCAATAAAAAAAAGTAACGCGCAGAGTACCAGGGAAATGATGCTGAGAATTTTTCCCAGGTCTGCCAGTCTTTTTTGCAGGGGAGTTGTTTCCGTGGGCGCTTCGTTGATCAGCCGGGCGATTTTTCCGATTTCCGTATCCATGCCGATAGCGGTCACTATGCCGCTTCCCCGGCCATAGGTGACATTGGTTGACATAAATGCCAGATTATGCTGTCTGATATCCTTTTCCACAGGCAGGGATTCCCCTGTCAGGGCAGCTTCTTCCATCTTCAAATTCACGGCCTCCGTGAGGGTCAGGTCCGCAGGCACCTGACGACCGGCATCCAGAAGCACGATGTCACCTATCATCAGGTCGCTTGCGGGAATTTCTACCGGATTTCCGTTTTCCAAAATAATGGCTTTCGGGCTTGTCATTTCTTTTAAGGAATCCAGGGCACGCTGTGCTTTTCCTTCCTGTATCAGGCCAACAACGGCATTCACCAGGATGACTGCCAGAATAATGGCGGCATCACTGTATTCCCGCAAAAGCAGGGAGATAGCGGCAGCGATAAAGAGAATAAAAATAAGAGGATCATTTAGTTGTTCAAAAAAGCGCTGTAAGGCGGTTTTCCTGCGTGCTTCTTCCAGAATATTGTGCCCGCGGGCTTCTGAAACCGGTGGATGTGTAGTCTGCATAAAAATTCCCCCCAAGTCGTGTGTTTTGGCGCATTCGGCCTAATGCAACATATGACCCGGGGGGACAAAATATACTTGTCTTGTTATAAAGACTATTTGGTGACAGGAATACCTTTTACGATTCTGCGGTACAGCTTCCAGAGAATGGTAGCGGGAAGACTGATGACCAGATAGACCGTAGCAAGGCCGCCTGTAAGACCACCTATTGCAGCGATAAATAGCATAATGGGATTCATAAAAAGCCTCCTTGTTATGTATGATTATGTGTTTTCTCGATGAACACATCGGGTGCTTTTGCTTTAGGGGTATCATAGCAGAAGAAAAAAGTGCAGAAAACGGATGTTAAGAGTTCTTAACAGAATGAGGTCACATTTTAACGGAAAATTAACAGGAAGCGCAAAAAGTATTTTGGGTTGCGAAAATAGTACATTATAGCTATACTATAAAGGAGAAAACGGTGCAAAGTGAGCACGGATGGAGGAAAAATGGGAATTACATATAACGAAGCCAGAGAAAAATTGGAAAAATACGGACAGGAGCATGTCCTCAAATATTATGAGGAACTGGATGAAGCCGGAAAAGAGGCGCTTTTGGCACAGGTGGATGAAACGGATTTTTCGGTTGTAGAGTCTTGCAGACATAAGGAAGAACTGGTGAAGAAGGGAGTGATTACGCCCCTTAAGGCGATGGAGCTTCCTGAGATAGAAGCAGGCAGGGAGCGTTTTTATAAAACAGGTATCGAAGCAATTAAAGCCGGTAAGGTCGGCGCGGTATTGCTTGCAGGCGGAATGGGAACGAGACTGGGTTCTGATGACCCGAAGGGTATGTACAATATCGGTATTACAAAGGATATATATATTTTTGAAAGGCTGATCTGCAATCTGATGGATGTGGTGAAGCAGGCTGATACATGGCTTCATCTGTTTGTGATGACAAGCGACAAGAACCATGAGGCTACCGTGAAATTTCTGACGGAAAAGGCCTTTTTTGGATACAATGCGGATTATGTCCATTTCTTTAAGCAGGAAATGGCTCCGGCTGCTGATTATGACGGAAAAATCTATATGGAGAGCAAAGGTAAGATGTCCACTTCTCCCAACGGTAACGGTGGCTGGTATATTTCCATGAAGAATACAGGAATTCTGGACATTGTAAGGAAGGCCGGAATCGAATGGCTGAATGTATTTGCGGTAGACAATGTCCTGCAGCGCATTGCAGATCCCGTTTTCGTGGGTGCTGTCATAGAGAAGAACTGCGTGGTTGGTGCCAAGGTAGTACGGAAAAATGCGCCGGATGAAAAGGTAGGGGTAATGTGCCTGGAGGATGGCAGACCTTCTATCGTGGAATATTATGAATTGACGGATGAGTTGATGAATGCCAAAGATGAAAAGGGAGATCCCGCTTATAACTTCGGTGTCATTCTGAACTATCTTTTTAAGGAGAGCGACCTGGCAGCGATGCTGGAGAAGAAGCTGCCTCTTCATGTGGTAGAAAAGAAGATTCCTTATATGGATGAGCAGGGCAACGAAGTGAAGCCCGAGGAGCCGAATGGTTACAAATTTGAAAGTCTGGTGTTGGACATGATACATCAGATGGATAGCTGCCTGCCCTTTGAGGTGGTACGGAATAAAGAATTTGCTCCGATTAAGAATAAGACGGGTGTGGATTCGGTAGAAAGCGCAAGGGCACTGTTGCAGGAAAACGGGGTAGATATTTAACATAATGACAGGTTTGCATAACATAAAAGCATTGCGTTCCTTTTAGGGAAAATAGTAGACTATGCTTAAAGGTAAGAACGCAAGGAGGTAGCAAAATGGCTATTTTAGTAACGGGAGGTGCCGGATATATCGGCAGCCATACAGTAGTGGAACTGCAGAATGCAGGCTATGATGTAGTGGTAATGGACAACTTAAGTAATGCAAGTGAAAAGTCTCTGGAGAGAGTGGAGAAGATTACGGGAAAGCCGGTCACTTTTTATAAGGCAGATATTCTGGATCGTGAAGCTACAGAGGAAATTTTCACAAAAGAAAGCATCGACTCTGTCATTCACTTCGCAGGCTTAAAGGCAGTAGGTGAGTCGGTACGAAAGCCCTGGGAATATTATAACAACAATATCACAGGTACGCTGGTGCTGTTGGATGTAATGAGAAAGCATAATGTAAAAAATATTATTTTCTCATCCTCCGCAACGGTGTACGGAGAGCCGAAGGAAGTACCGGTAACAGAGTCTACACCCAAGGGGGAGTGTACGAACCCTTATGGCTGGACGAAGTCCATGCTGGAACAGATTTTGACGGATGTACAGAAGGCAGACCCGGAGTGGAACGTGATACTGCTACGCTATTTCAATCCTATCGGTGCCCACAAGAGCGGCACCATCGGTGAGAATCCCAACGGCATTCCCAACAACCTGATGCCCTATATCACACAGGTTGCAGTCGGCAAGCTGAAGGAACTGGGCGTATTCGGCAACGATTATCCCACACCGGACGGCACCTGTATCAGGGACTATATTCATGTAATGGATTTGGCAGTGGGCCATGTGAAAGCTTTGAAGAAGATTGAGGAGAAAGCAGGTCTGTGCATCTACAACCTGGGAACCGGTAACGGCTACAGCGTGCTGGATGTAATCAAGAACTTCGAGGAAGCAACCGGCATTAAGATACCCTATTCCATCAAGCCCCGCCGTGCAGGTGACATTCCTGTAAATTATGCCAATGCGGAGAAAGCCTACAGGGAAATCGGCTGGAAAGCGCAGTACGGCATCAAAGAAATGTGCGAAGACTCCTGGCGCTGGCAAAGTCAGAACCCTAACGGTTACGACGAGTAAGCGTCATATATAGCGGTAAAAGCAGCCCCGGGCCGCCTATATCCTGACAGGATATAGGCGGCCCGGGGCGTATCATAACCGTGTTATGCCACGTACTTATACATGAAGATGAAGTGGCATGCACTCCCCGCCATACAGAACAAATGGAAAATCTCGTGGGAACCAAAAAACGCATGCTTGGAATTAAAAATCGGAAGCTTCAGAGCATAAATAATGCCCCCCACCGTATAGATAATGCCACCTGCTAAAAGCCACAGGAAAGCCGCAAAAGGCAGTGTGCTGACCAGCTCCCTGAATACAAACAGGCATACCCAGCCCATGGCAATGTAGATGATGGAAGAAAACCATTTGGGGCAGGTAATCCAGAAGGCCTTGATAAGCATACCTACGATAGCGATGCTCCAAACTACGGTAAGTAAGGTATATCCCTCCTTGTTGCCCAAAACAATCAGACATACAGGTGTGTAAGTACCTGCAATCAATACGAAAATCATCATGTGGTCTATTTTACGGAAGATACGTAAGGGCTTACCGCTGAGATTCACCGAATGATAAGTAGCACTGGCACCATAGAGCAACACCATGCTGAGCATGAAAATGACCATGGCCGTGAAGTTCTTTCCGCCTGAGGTGATGCCGGTCTTGACCAAAAGTGGGACTGCTGCGAAAAGGGCCATCATCATACCGATGAAATGGGTAATGGCACTGCCAGGTTCTCTGATTGTTATCTGCATATTGAACTCCTCCTTTTATAAGCAAAACAAATATCAATTACTGCAACTGTTCATAGCTCATTCGCAAAATCGCCTCTGCGAGGCTTTCCTTTTGCGCATGCATGACTTTGAGTAGTTACATATAAAATACGCATGATGAGTAAAATTATACACAAGAAGTAGTTTTAAAAACTACTTCTTGTTAAAACGATACTACACCTTGAAGGGACGAATGTCAATAGGGATTATTTAGAAATGATAGAAATAAAAAAGAGCCCGCTTGCGGACTCTTAGTCTTCTTCAATGACATGTATTTCCAGATAGTCGAAATCGATATGCTCAATAAAATTATCCTGTGTGAAACGTGCCTTTGCATGCCGTTTGAACTCGTTCACAGTGGCATCCAGCCAGATGGGCTTCCCCAAATCAAATTGATAACAGACCTCATCAAGAGCATGAAAAATTTTATGAGTGCGGGTATCTGTGCCGTCACAGGCAATGACGGTATCCTTCAGCATGTGATTGTCCTTAAAAATCTTAGCCCATAAACGGAACATCTTAAACCTCCTCCCTATAGCAAACCTACATCTATCATAGCAGAAAACAAGCTTGTTGTCATCGACATAAGATGCTATAAAAACGCAAAAAAATACACATAAAATCTTAAAAAAATGTTAACTTTATGTATAAAATACACAAACGGTTTCGATTGTGTTATAATTATAATGTTAAAGGGGATATTCAGAAATCAGCAAGGAGAATTATATTAGATGGAATATGGCATTTACAAAGATAATGAAGTGGATAGCTGGACAGAGGTCAATCTGATTTACACCGCAGCGTTGAAGCAGGTTCAGACCAAGATGGAAATATTGAATGATGAATTCCAGCACGTACATAGATACAATCCCATAGAGCATATCAAATCACGCATCAAGACACCGGAAAGCATTGTGAAGAAATTGAAGCGGGGCGGCTATGAATCCACTATTGAAAACATGATTAAATATGTCAATGATATAGCCGGTATCAGGATTATATGCTCTTTTACTTCTGATATTTACCGGATTGCGGATATGATTGCAGAGCAGAAAGACATCAGGATACTTTCCGTAAAGGATTATATCACCTATCCGAAAGCCAGCGGCTACAAAAGCTATCATATGCTGGTGTCCGTACCGGTCTATCTTTCCGACAGGATTGTGGACACCAAGGTAGAAATACAGATACGTACGGTAGCAATGGATTTTTGGGCGAGTCTGGAGCATAAAATGCACTATAAATTTGAAGGGGATGCACCGGAGCACATTAAGAATGAACTGATAGAATGTGCCAGAATGGTATCGGATCTGGATGCCAGGATGCTTTCTCTGAATGAAGAAATCCTAGAACTTGGCAATAAACAGGATGAATGCGTATAAAATTTGTGGCCGTTGTAATGTTGCAACGGCCTTTTTTCATCATGCAAAATTCCTATGTGCAAAAAGCACTCAGCCGGGATGCATGGCTCCTAAAATGAGGAGTGCCCCGATACATCTCTGCACCGGGGCTATTATGAAAAAATTTATCTATGTGTGTAATGAAAAACATTACATCGTTCACACTCTTTCGATGGTTTTAGTATAGCAATTAATTGTGAACAAACTATGAACAAGGTGTGAAGAAATGGTAAAACTTACAAAAAAAATCTTCTGATAAAAATGAAAGTATGCAAATTGCACAAAAAACATGCTTTTTCGTTTTATGTTGTTTTTTATGCTTGAAAATGATAAAATAAATATATTAAAGAATGTATTTGGGTTTCCTAAGTGGGATATGAAAGTGGTAGGGATATGTTTGGAGGAAGATTGATGGATACGTTTATGGATAAGCTGGCACAGAAATTAACTGCACAGGAAATGATTAAAGCCAATGCTGCTGCAGATGCAGCAGAGCTTTCCCGATTACGGGAACAGACAGCGGAGTATGAGGCTCTGTTACGGAAAATAAAAGAGGATAGTGAGCAGAGCGCTTCTAAAATAGAGCAGAGTGCCGTAAAAGCAGAGCAAAATGCCACAAATGTAGAACACAGTGCTGTGAAGATAGAGCAGGGTGCTGCAAAAGTGGAAGAGAGTGCAAGCAGGATAGAGCAGGGTGCTGCAAAGGTAGAAGAGAATGCCGGCAAGGTGGAGCAGGGGGCACAGAAGGTAGAACAGGCAGCAGTAAAGACTGAGGAACTGATTGCAGCAGCTATTGCCAAGATTGAAGAGATACAGGCTGCCGGACAGGATACAGAGGGGCTGAATGCGCTTCTGGAAGAAATGAAGAAGATTCAGACGGAACAGCATGACCAGCTTACGGATCATGTGCATAAAGAGAGTGTCAAGGTCTATCGCAATGTTCAGGCGGTTATTTTGGATGA
>JBJFCM010000043.1:0-3527 GCA_051888955.1 Lachnospiraceae bacterium
CCCCTTCCAAGATATCCTCCATATGCGCCCGGGTAATGTAGCAACTATACACACTGATATTCATGGGAATCGAAATCATGGGATCCTCCACAAAACCTGCCACCGTAAAGGCATATTCCCTCTCGCCCAAGGTAAGATAGAAGGTATCACCTACCTGGTAACCCCGGTTCATTTTTAAATAATAAGGCAGCAGGATAGCATCATATGACGGTGCATCATGAGTCGGTATCCTGCCAATATTCCTCTCATCCTCCATGCAGCCTAAAAGGAAAGCAAATTCATCGGCCTCTGCCATCAGGTTGGACCGGTATTTTGTTCCTACAATATAGAGGCAATCCGTTACTTCAAACTCTGTCACTTCTTCCTGAGAAGTAACAAGCTCTGTAATCAGTTCCTCCTTATCCACACTCGTCATGTAGAGCCAATCCGCCGTATGGGCATCCTCGTAGGCCTTATCCAATACCTTTTCCGTTCCTGACAGTACGGAAATACTGACATAGAAGAGCAACGCCGCCAGTGCCACGAGAAAAAGTAGTACTGCTGCATCTCCTTTCTTTTTCCGCAGATTATTCTGGGCAATAAAAAATAAAGCATACATATTACCACCCCATTTCCTGCAAAAAGAGGCGCAACCGCTCATGTCTTTCCTTGTCACCGCTGACATATGCTCCCAGCAACAGCTCTCCGGTAATCACACCGTCCTTTAAATAGAGCACTCTGTTCCCCCGCCTTGCCGACTTCATATCATGCGTCACCATAACGATGCTCTGTCCGTTTTCGTGAAACCGTGTCAGAATATTCAGTACCTTCTCTGTATTCTGGGAATTCAAGGCCCCTGTCGGTTCATCCGCAAACAGAATTTCAGGCGAATTGATGATACCGCGCACCATAGCAACCCGCTGCTGCTCTCCACCGGAGAGCTGTGTAGGAAATTTGTCAAACACATTCTCCGAAAGCCCAGCTTCCAGCATCAGATCCTTTGCCCGTTTTGCCAGTGTTTTCCTGTCCTTTGTCAAAAGCAGACCGCTTACCATTACATTGTCCAGAACACTCATGGTGTCGTTCAGATAATTCTGCTGGAATACAAAACCACAGTGTTTTCTGCGGAACACCGCCAATTTATCGTTAGAATATTTTGAAATTTCCTCTCCCTGGTAGGAAATACTGCCCAGCGTGGGCCTGTCCATCCCCGAAAGCGCATACAATAGAGTGCTCTTTCCGGAACCTGAATTGCCCATGATAACAGTGAAATCCCCTTTTCCTATTGATAGATTTAAGTTTTTTAAAACATGCTGCTGCACACTTCCATTGGAAAATGTTTTGCATAAATCCCTGACTGTTAATATGTTTTCCATAAACGTCCTCCTTACATATCCTGATATCCCTCATTATAAAGAGTCCGCCATAGTAAATCTTAACCCAACTCTTGTCTGTTTCTTAACTGTTTCTTAATTGTCAGTCTGAAAAACATTTCATTCACCGGCTATGTTAGGCTTTTTTGACAAACAGCTCCACCACAAACCCGTCCTGATTATAGCAGGTAAATCCTCCCTGCATCTGTTCCATAAACAACTGTGACAGGTACAATCCCAAGCCGGAACCGGTTTTCCCTTTTGTATTACTTCCCCTGTAGAACTTTTCCGTAAGCAGGGTCAGTTCTTCTTCCGGCACACCTTCCCCTGTATCCCGTATTTTGATAATAATTCCCTCCTGCACTTCGGAAAAAGAAACCAAAACTGCGGTCCCGGCATACTTATACGCATTGTTCATGATATTATCAATCACTTGGGAAAACCGGATTCTATCAATAGATACCAGGCACTCCGGCATCTTATTTTCAAAAGTGATTTCACAATAGTAAGTTAGTTCCTGCAGCATCTCAACAATACACAGAGAGCTTTCTACATTAGGCTCTACTTTTAGAACCTGTAATTCCTCTAATGTTGCATGAAACATATTTTCCACCAGGTGATCAATCAAATCAGCTTTCCCGGCAATGACCGATACCTTTGCAAGTGTATCCGAATTACTTTCCTTTACCTGTATCACCTCACAGGCTGCTTTAATCGTGGCAACCGGTGTCTTGATGTCGTGGGATAGCTCCGCCACCAATTCCTTTTTGCTTTTATTTGCCTGATATTCGCTCTCTTTGGCGCGCTTCAGTTCTTCCCGCATGATATCAAAACTTTCTGTAAATGCACCAAAGAAATTGTGTTTCTGCATAGGCAATGGAAATTCAAGATTTCCTTTTGCAATCTGTGTTGTAAAAAGCTGAAGCTGTCTGAATGGACGAATGAAATAGTAATAAATCAAAAAGAGTAATAGATATCCTGCCACGCAAAAACTTCCCCAAAGAAACACCGCCTGTAACCGAAGTCCTTCCTCAGCCTTCCGATAAGAAGCCTCCGCTTCCTTCCAAGCTACTTTCCCGACAATCTCCCCATTTTCATAGTAGTCAAAAATGACTGCACCCGCCCTTTGCAGTTCATTCATTCTGCTCATATAATCCTCATCCCCACAAAGAAGAAAGCAACAATCATATTCCTCATTAATTGCAGCCCTGCTCTTCCCACTTTGAAATTCCCGGGTAATTAATTGTAATTGCTCATTGTAATATACAGTATCCCTGGCATACGTCTTGGTATTTCCAAGGGTATACAACATAAGTACCAGGAAAACGGCCATAACTGCCGTGTAAGCTCCCACTATGTATCGTATCTTCATTTAATGTATCTCCAGCATATATCCGGTTCCCCAGATTGTCTTAATGAGCTTCGGCTCATTTGGATTATCCTCCAATTTTTCCCGAAGCTTTCGGATATGTACATTCAAAGTGCCGTCACTGTACCAGGCATCTCCCCATACCCTATCAAACAGCTTTTCTTTTGTCACAATAGTATTTCTGTTTTCGAAAAGACATTGCAACAGACTGAATTCTTTTGCCTTTAACTGCACTTCTCTTTCTCCCACAAAGGCACGCAGGGTGGCCTCCTCCAGCCTAAGCCTTCCACACTGATATTTCCCCCCTGTACTTGCCGTTTCCTCCGTTTTCCCTTTCATCCGCTTCAGCATGACCTTCACCTTTGCCAGCAGTACGCTTAAGGTATACGGTTTTTTAATATAATCATCCCCACCTATACTGAGGGCAATCAATATATCATCGTCACTTTGTCTGGCGCTAATGAACAGAATGGGAAAGTCTCTCTCTTCCCGTATTTTTTTACATAAATCAAATCCGCTTTCCTCGCAGAGATTGATATCCAGCAATAAAATATCCACAGTATTCTCTTTTAGAAATGCAAGACACTCTCCTGCACCTGCCACGCAGGCACAGGAGGTGTCAAACATTTGAAAATACTCACAGGTCATTTTCGCCAATTCAATTTCATCATCCACAATCAAACAGTTATAATGCATCCGCTATCCCCTTGTTTATTTCTTTGCTCCATTTTAACATAACATGGGGGACTATGAAACAAAATATTGATCCATGTACTCCGTGGCCTTTTCCTCTGTCACGGAAAATT
>JBJFCM010000044.1:0-16778 GCA_051888955.1 Lachnospiraceae bacterium
ACGTGTATGCCTCCAGTCTCTTCTTAATCTGTCCGTATGCCTCATCCAACGAACTGCTGTTATCTATAATAAAATCGCTGTGCTTACGGAATGACTCCTCCGAAAGCTGACTTGCCATGATCTGGGTTATCTTGGCATCGCTGTACCCTCTGCTCTTTTTCAGGCGCGCTCTTCTTGCCTCATCAGAGGCATAAATATACCACATTTCATCCACAAAATCATTGTAACCGTTTTCAATTAACAATGCAGCCTCAATAAAAAACAACTCTGTTTTTCCATCCATACGTGCCTCTGAAACCACTTCTTCCAGATATTCCCTGACCGCAGGATGTATAATGGCATTGACCTTAACCAGGATATCTTTGTCTAAAAAGATTCTGGCAGCCATCCTTCCCTTTTCTATCCTGCCGTCTTCTCCCAAAATTCCTTTTCCTAAAAGTGCCACCATTTTTTCATAGCATGGCTGCCCTGGCATCTGGATGGTATGGGCTACCTCATCTGCCAGATAAATCTTACAGCAATAGTGCTTCTTTATAAAAGACAAAATTTCTGTTTTGCCGGCGCCGACTCCACCGGTGATGCCAATCAGCCTCATATCCTACCCTCCCGTGCTATTTTGCTTCATACCAATTCTTGCCGGTATGCATATCAATTTCCAGTTCTACGGAAAGCTGTGCTGCTCCCTTCATACCCTCCGTCAAAATCTGTCCAACCTTTTCTTCTTCCCCTTCTGCAGTCTCAATCAAAAGTTCATCGTGCACCTGCAGCACCAGTCTGGATTTCAAATTGTTTTCCTTAAGTGCCTTCCACACCTTTATCATGGCAATCTTGATAATATCCGCTGCAGTCCCCTGTATGGGAGAGTTCATGGCAATACGTTCCCCAAAGGAGCGCTGCATGAAATTGCCTGAAGACAGTTCCGGTATCGGCCGTCTGCGTCCGAAGATGGTCTCGGAATAACCGCATTCCTTTGCTTTTGCCACCAAATCCTGCTGGAACTGCCGTATGCCCGGATAGGTTCTAAAATACTGTTCCATATACTCTGCAGCTTCCTTCTTGGTAATGCTTAAGTCCTGACTCAGTCCGAAGGAGCTGATGCCGTATACAATACCAAAATTAACCGCCTTGGCATTCCGCCTCTGCAGATCCGTTACTTCCTCAAAGGGCGTATGGAACACCTTGGAGGCCGTAATGCGGTGAATATCCTGCTCCGTCCTGTAGGCTTCTATCAGCTGCTCATCCCCTGACATATGTGCCAGAATGCGCAGTTCTATCTGCGAATAGTCTGCATCCGTAAAGATGAAGCCATCTCCCGGCACAAAGACCTTACGTATCTGCCTGCCCAGCTCCATGCGCATGGGAATATTTTGAAGATTCGGCTCCGTGGAACTGATTCTGCCGGTAGCCGTAATCGTTTGGTTGAAGCTCGAGTGAATCCTGCCATCCGCAGCAATACACGCCCCCAAACCGTCCGCATAGGTGGATTTCAGTTTGGTCAGGCCACGGTACTCCAGAATATCCGCCACAATCGGATAATCCGGCGCCAGCTTTTCCAGCACGTCCGCTGCCGTAGAATAGCCGGTCTTCGTTTTCTTACCGCCGGGAATCTGCATTTTTTCAAACAACACTTCTCCTAACTGCTTGGGAGAATTGATATTGAAATCCGTTCCTGCCTGCGCATGAATTTGCTCCTCCAATTCCGCTATCCTGCCCGTCAGCTTATTGCCGTACTCCTTCAGTTCTTCCGGCATTACCTGCATGCCGACCTGCTCCATATCATAGAGTACCAAAGACAGAGGCATCTCCATCTTTCGCATCAGCTTATCCATGCCGGTTTCTGCGAGTTTCTTCGACAGCACAGGCTTTCCAGCAAGTGCCACATATGCGCCAAAGCATGCGTACTCCATACACTTTTCCGGAGTCTTCTCGTACCCCTCTCTGTAGGTTCCTTTGCCGAATACTTCCGTGCGTCCCGGAATAATCATGCCCAAATGCTCCCCTGCTATGGATTCTGTGTCATAGTCGTTCTTCAAGGGATTTAACAGGTACGCTGCTATCAGAATATCAAAGTAGTGTTCTGTATCCTGCCTGTCCAGGTAACGATAATGGTTTTTAATATCAAAGGTGGACAACGGCACCTTTTTAGAAAGCGCCTCCAGCTTTTCTGCCAGATATGCCCCGGTCATCTCACCTTCTACCGGAAAGAAAAACACTTCTTTTTCGGATACCGCCAATGCAAGTCCTACGATATCTTCATCCTTCTTTCCGTCTGCCAGCATACAAAAGCCAATTTCTTCGGCCTTCCCGGCTTGTACAAATAAGCCTTCCGCCTCCTTAAAATCCGTTACCGTTTTAAAGAAGTCCGTTATGGTATGAGAAGTCCGGGAAGCTTCCTCATCAAACCTGCTCAATATATTTTTAAAGCCGAGCTTCTTGCACAGCGCATAAGCCTCTTTCGTATAAAAGCCCTCTGCTTTTGCCTGCTCATAAGAAAAATCCAGTTCACAGTCAGTCTTGATTGTCGCCAGCTTTTTGCTTAAATCCGCCAACGGCCTGTTCTCCATCAAAGTCTCTCTGATGGACTTTTTGGAGATTTCCTCTACATGGGCATAAATACCGTCAATGGAGCCATATGTCACCATCAGCTCCGTTGCCGTCTTTTCTCCTACCTTGGGCACACCGGGAATATTGTCCGCCGTATCGCCCATCAGCGCCTTCAGCTCTATAAACTGCAAAGGCGTTACCTGATATTTTGCCAGCACATCCTCTGCATAATAGTCCTCAATCTCTGTTTTTCCCTGCTTTGTCTTGGGAATTCTGATTTTAATATGCTCAGAGGCTATCTGCAACAAATCTCTGTCCCCGGAAACCAGAGAAACCTCCATGCCCTCTTTTTCGGATGCCTTAGCAAGGCTTCCGAGAATATCGTCTGCCTCCCAGCCTGCATGCTCCAGAATACAAATGCCCATGGAGGATAGCATCTCCTTCATGACAGGCACCTGTTCCCGCAGTTCCTGCGGCATAGGCTTTCTGGTTCCCTTATAGGCTTCATACATCTCATGCCGGAAGGTGGGTTCTTTTCTGTCGAAAGCCACTGCCAAAAAATCAGGATGTTCCTCCTCCAAAATCTTAAACATAATATTTAGGAAACCATAGACTGCATTGGTATGCAGACCTTCTGCATTTGTCAAATCGGGCAAACCGTAAAAAGCCCTGTTCAATATGCTGTGTCCATCGATTAGTACAATTTTTTTACTCATATTTCCCTCTTTCCCAGCCACAAACGGTACCTTCACACACTTTCTTTATAATACAAAAATAATGACAATAATGGCAACAGCAATGAAAGCTGCAAGCTCCAGCGTAATCCCTGCCACCTTT
Source organism: Lachnospiraceae bacterium (assembly GCA_051888955.1). Lineage (GTDB taxonomy): Bacteria > Bacillota > Clostridia > Lachnospirales > Lachnospiraceae > Acetatifactor. Next base: position 3,382 of record JBJFCM010000044.1, read on the forward strand.
AACATGTTGTGCATACGCATCTGTTTCTCGGCTTCCTGCATACGCCTGTCAAGTTCCTTCTGCAGGTCAAATGCGCTTCCTTCTTCCAGCCTGACCATACCTTCCGAAACCAACACCTGTATAGTCAATTCTTCCTTGCAATCCGGGCAGTTATCCACATGCTCCATGAACCTCTTCAATTCTCTATAATCCATCGTATTCGCCAGAAACGCCGGTATCATTTTCTCGAATTCCTTACAATCCATATGCTGCCCTCTTTTATGCCTCAAATACTGACCTCTCAATATCCGAATTCCTTAATGATTTCTGTTATTTCTTTTTTATACTTCTCATCTGCCACAACATACAGCATGGTGTTATCCACTCTGGAAAGCAGATAGTATTGTCCGCCGGTAGTCAGGGAATAATAACTATAATTGCCGATATCTTTACTCACTTCCACGTTGCTGTTTCCTTTTCTTTCCTCAAAAACAGACTTATTTTGCGCAAAGACAGAAGCTGCCGCATCTGCACCCGTAAATACATAAAGTTCTATCTGATAATCATCATGCAACGCCAGACTGATAGCCTGTATATAATCTGCAGGAATTTGGTCTGTGGCATCCTGAATCGTATAACCTTTTTCTTCCATGGCAGCATTGAATGCTTCCACGCTGACTGCTTCCCTCTTGGCACAGGCTGTCATACCCGTCAAACCTAAAATCATACAAAAAACAACAAACACTTTTTTCATTCTGCTCATAATGAACCTCCCTCATAATATAAAACATTACCTTCCTTATTGTAGCATATCTGTAAAAATGTTGCACCCCCTAAAAAGCATACTTATATTTTTCTTTTGTCCGGCAATACTACTAAAAAAGAGAAAGGAGAACCTATGATAACATCACTTTGGAATGATACCGTCCATCTCCCTTCCTTTCCCCCCCTGGACCAGGATGAAAGTACGGATGTCTGCATTATAGGAGGCGGAATGGCAGGTATCCTTTGTGCCTATTTTCTGCAAAAAGCCGGTGTAGCCTGCCTGCTCTGTGAAGCGGACACCATTGGCAGCGGTACGACCGCCGGAACCACCGCCGTAATTTCCGCCCAGCACGACACTCTTTATGGCACTATAATGAAAAAATTCGGCTATACCAAGGCCCGGCTCTATCTGGAAGCCAATCTGCGCGCTGTGGCTTCCTATAAGGAACTGTGTAAAGACCTGGACTGCGATTTTTCAGAGATTCCCGCCTGCATCTATTCCTGTACAAATGCAGCCCTGATGGATGATGAGGTAAAAGCACTCCATGCCCTTGGCTACAATGCCAGATTGCTTCACGAAATCCCCCTGCCCTTACCGGCACTTGCCGCTGTGGAATTTCCTGCTCAGGCACAGTTCCATCCGTTGAAGTTTATTGCTGCCCTTACAAAAGAACTACCTATTAAAGAACATACGAGGATTATCAGCATTGATAAAAATGAGCTTCATACAACACATCATAAAATTACGGCTAAAAAGATCATCATAACCACACACTTTCCCTTTCTGAATACCTGTGGCATGTATTTTGCAAAGCTGTATCAGAAACGTTCTTATGTGATTGCCTTAAAAGGGGCAGCCACTGTCCCCGGTTCTTATGTAGATTATAGCAAGGACGGACTGTATTTCCGCAGCTATAAGGATCTGCTGTTAGTAGGCGGTGGCGACCACCGTACCGGAAAGGACGGCAGCCGGTATGAACCGCTGCGTGCCTTTGCCCGCGAGCACTACCCTGCCTGCGGAGAAAATTATGCCTGGTCCACCCAGGACTGCATCAGTCTGGACGGTGTGCCTTATATCGGTCCTTACAGCAGCCTCCTTCCACAGGCTTACGTAGCTTCCGGCTTCAATGAATGGGGCATGACCTCTTCCATGGTCGCTGCCGAACTGCTGACGGATATGATAATCGGAAGAGAAAACAAATATACCGAAGTATTTTCTCCTGACCGCAGCATGTTTTCCGGGCAGCTTTGGGAAAATATCGGGGTTTCTCTGGCCGGACTGCTTACTCCTTCCCGAAAACGCTGTCCCCACTTAGGCTGCGCCCTGAAATGGAACCCCTGCGAGCATACCTGGGACTGTCCCTGTCACGGCTCACGATTCACCAAAGAAGGAAAGCTGCTCTGCAATCCGGCAACCGGGGATTTACCCCAAATGCCGGACATAAAATAAGGGCTGTCCGCAGACAGCCCTGTACTTTACAGATAGCTTCTTTTAGTTACCACATTCCACACTAATCCGGTTAAAGATACCCATAATTTCCTCGGTATTAAGACGTGCCTTTTCCTCTCCCGATTTATCCAGAATAACGTTTCCTTCATGCATCATGATAAGTCGGTTACCGTACTCCACAGCGTAGCGCAAATTGTGGGTGACCATAATGGTGGTCACCTTCTTTTCCTGCACGACCTTATCGGTGAGTTCCATGATAATCTCAGCCGTCTTAGGGTCTAAGGCTGCTGTATGCTCATCTAAAATCAGGAAATCGATAGGCGTCATGGTCGCCATAAGAAGTGCCAGAGCCTGACGCTGGCCACCGGACAGGGAACCTACCTGAACACCCATTTTATCCTCCAGTCCCAAATTGAGAGGTCGCAGCATCTCGCGATAGGCTTCAATTCTTGCCTTATTCACACCACGTCCAAGATTGTAGGGCTTTCCTTTATTTTCTGCAAGGGACATATTCTCCAGAATAGTCATACTTGGGCAGGTCCCCTTGGAAGGATCCTGATACACCCTGCCAATACGGCGCTGACGCATGAAATCCTTCTGCTTTCCAATATCCTCTCCACTTACAAGAATCTGTCCCGCATCCACATCAATGCTACCGCAAATAATATTTAACATAGAGGTCTTACCGGATCCGTTGCTTCCTACCACGGATACGAATTCCCCGTCCTGGACAGTAAAAGAAAAATCTTTAAAAAGACACAACTCGTTAACAGAACCCGGATTATAATTCTTGGAAATATTCTTAAGCTCTAGCATGCCTTCACCTTCTTTCTGTCCATGCTGATTACCAGAATAATCAAGAACAGTACTGCTGTAATCAGCTTGATAGCATTGGCATCAATGCCGGCGAACATGGCTAACGCCACGCATGCCTTATAGAGGATGGAACCTATCACTACACTGCTGGTCACCCGAAGCAATGTCACCTTCTTAAACAGGCTGGTACCGATAATCACACTGGCAAGGCCAATTACGACAGCACCGGTTCCGATAGATATTTCAAAGCTTCTCTGCTGCTGTGCATAGATGCAGCCGCTTAAGGATACCAGACCGTTGGCGATGGACAAGCCTACGATTTTTACCAGTCCCTTATCCACGCCTAAGCTCGTCACGATGGTATCATTGTCTCCTACTGCCCGAAGCAGAAAGCCCGATTTCGTGCCCATATACCAGTCAAGCAGATACTTTGCCGCCATGGTAATGATAAAAATAATAATCACGTTTTTAAAACCGGTCAGAAAAGAAGGACATATGCTGTTTACAAAAGCATTGTCAAAAATACTCTCCTTGTTGAAAATAGGCACATAGCCGCTTCCTGCCACCCACAGATTAATCGTGTAAAGGCCGGTCATCATGACAATACCGGATAAAAGGTCCCTTACCTTCAGCTTTACATGGATGAGCCCGGTACACATACCTATAAACGCTCCTCCCAAAAAGGATACCGGCAGTGTCAATATCGCCGGAAGCCCCATGCTGCTGATCATCCTCACGGTGATAGCCGCTCCGAAGGGGAAGCTTCCGTCCACCGTCAGATCCGGAAAATCCAGTATTTTATAGGTGATATAGACACCCAGTGCTAAAATGCCGTATATCATGCCCTGTTCCAATACACTTATAATTAATGCCATCTCAGCCTCCAAATATTTGTGAAAAATCTCGTTGCTTTTATTCTACGATAATCTCGTCAAAGGACTGGTAAGCATCCGTTTTATAATTTTCAGGAAGCTCCAGACCAATCTTTTCTGCTGCCGCAAAATTTACATACAGGCTGGGCTCGGAAATAATTTCAAAATTCATTTCAGAAGCCTCTGCCTCACCCTTTAAAACCTTAGCTGCCATCCGGCCCGTCTGCTTGCCTAATTCATAATATTCCAGACCCATAGAAGCCACACAGCCTGCCTTTACCTGCTCTACCTCGGAACCGAACACCGGAATGTTCTTCTTATTAGCTTCTTCCAAAACAGTCTGTAATGCGGTTACTACCGTGTTATCAGTCAGATTGGTAATGCAGTCTACCTTACTTACGATATCAGCAGCCGCCAAAGCTACCTCTGATGCGGCAGTAACGCCGGTATCTACAATCTCAAACCCATAATTGCCGGCAAGCTCCTTGTACTCTGCGACAGTACTGATGGAATTTGCCTCACTGGTAGTATAGATAATGCCGATTTTGGTAGCATCGGGAAGTATCTCACGAATCATCTGAAGCTGCGCTTCCACTGCAAGGGCATCAGAAGTACCGGTGATATTCCCTACCGAGCTTCCGTCAGCATTTGCAAGACCTGCTCCCACAGGATCGCTCACCGCTGTGTAAATAACAGGGATATCCGTGTCCATAGTGGAATTGTACGCTGTCATTGCGGAAGGGGTTGCAATCGCACAGATCATATCCACCTTCTTGCTGACAAAGTTATCTGCCGTCAGTGCTGCTGTCCCTGCATCAGCCTGTGCATTCACATATTCTATTGTCAGATTTTCACCTTCTACGATTCCTTCCTCTGCCAGCCCTGCTAAAAATCCTTCCCTGCAGTTATCCAGGGAACCGTGTACTGCAAACTGGGAAATACCGATGGTATATCCTTCTTTGGAACCGCATCCGGTCAGCATAGCCGCTGCCATCACCACTGTCAACATTACTGCTACTAATTTCTTTTTCATAAAATTACCTCTCCTTCTTGCCTCTTAGGCCTGCATTTGGGTTTTGCGCCTGTATCGGAAGACGAGTGTCGTCTGGTTCCGTATTTTTACATCATAAGAAATTCCTGTGAAGTAAAAAACCGCCTCAAACGCGCTTCGAAACGCATTTGAGGCGGTAATAAATTCCAACTTTTTATTATCGCGGTACCACTCAAATTGACTGATGTCCTCTCTCTCCGGATACTATCATATCCGTCGGCTTGATAACGGGTCCGAGTCCCGCCGGTGCCTACTTTGTTCGGGCCGGCCTCAAAAGTCCATTCAACGAAAGTTCCTATACCGCCTTTCCACCACCGGCGGCTCTCTGGGATATTCCCTTAGGTCTACTCTTCTTTCTCACAGGTTTACAAAACATATAATTAGATTGCCTGCATACAACAGGTTTCACCTATGGATACTACAATAAAACTTTGAGAGCGATTTGTCAAGAGATTTTTCCTGGCGTTTTTTTCTTGCTTACATTACATTCTACTACAATAATCTGCCTTGCAAATACAGTCATACCCAGGTAGGTTTCTGATCCTTATGCGTAAAATTCTTCATCTGCTCTTTAAACGTTGCCAGTTTCTCACTATAATATGCTCTCTGTTTTTCGCTCATCTTACCTGTGCTTTCCAGTTCTGCAAACAAAACTTCGAATTCCCGCAGGTTCAATTGTGCCGCATCCTTATAGTTGTTTGCAACGTTCATCTGGATACGCTGTATCAGTTCTTCCAATTGTTTGTTTTTTCCTGCTTTTTTCAGAAAATCAAGCATGTTTATCCTCCGTCACTTCTTCAGCATATCCACATATCATATAGAAATCCCCTGCACGAGGCCTCATATGAATAGCTGCTCAAATCTATTTTTTCTCTCCACTGTTGCCTGCAAACTCAGCGAATGCCTGTCCGAAAAGGAATTGACAGCACTGTCTGCAGACCTTGTTGTCCTAAGCGATATGCTGGCAAATATCATTGCCCATCAAGATTTATATGAAACACTTCCTTAAAAGTATACCTGCTTTTTCTTGGTCTTACAATTGCAATTTCATCTAAAATAATTTCTTTGTCACATTTTTATCTTTTTTGTCATATCTTAAAAGAAAAAAGGAGTTTTGCTATGTACAACCAAAACGATTGTGAAAAGCAAAAACATGTCCATGAATTAACCGGCAGTACCAAGATTTTTGATGAGTATGATGATTGTCATAATCATAGATTTTGCACAGTATCCGGAGAAGCTATCTATATAAAAGATAAGTACGACCATGTTCATGAAGTGAAATTCCACACCGACTTTTCTGATGAACATTTTCATGAATTCTGTGGAAAGACTACCGGCGCCATCGACGTTGGCAACGGCAAACATGTACACTTTCTGAAGGATTTTACCGAAGAGGAAGATGGCCACAAACATGAATTCCAGGTAGCCACGTTGATTGACAGCCCTATAGATTTCAAGTGCAGCTAATTTAGCAAGTACCCCGGGAATATTCCGGGGTACTGTCTTTTCACTCAATTAATTCTTCTCCATATCTCGGTCTGTATTTATCAAAACTTCCTCATTACCATTCACTCCACCAAATTGGGGGTTAATAATTTCTACAACCGGAATTGACCGCGCTCTAATAAGCTCGGTCAATTCTTATCTATTGAAGTAATAGAAATCTACTCTTTTATTTCTATAATTACTGTTTATAAAGAAAGACATGTCACTATAAAATTCATAGTACCATGCAACAGCCAACTTGGTATGATGGATTCACCACAACGTTTTTCATTAAGCCATCCTTGATACCAGCCAAAAGCGCCTGGAAGAATTGTGAATAGTACAGTAACAACTATATTACGTGTTACCATTCCAAAAGGAAGTCCATGTAGCAATCCGAACAGAACAGCCTGAATCAGATTGCCAGCAGCGAAACCGAATCTATTTTTAATTCTTTTTAATATAAATCCTCTGAAAACAATTTCTTCAGCCAGCCCTGTTCTGATATATGCATATGCAAAAGCTGCCGGAACCGCAGTTATCCCCATTCCGGCAAATTGACTGCCCGCAGTAGTAATTTCATCAGAAATCAGGCATATACAAAGATACGTTAATGTGCTGTATGAAATAGCTGCTAAAACTATACTTAATAAAGTATTAGTGACTTTCTTTTCATGTGTTATCTTCTTTAAACCAATCCACCCAAAAAAGCTATCATGCTTTCGTGCGGTAATAAGCCACCATATAAATGGAATAATCGAAAAAGCAAATAACTGCAAAATTGCACCTAACAATTCGTTTAAAAAAGCACTTAGCATCTTATATTTTCTCCCGATTCAAATGATAAAAATATATAAATCAAAAGAAGAGATAACATCCAGTTATCTCTTCTTACTGCCGGCGATGGGACTTGAACCCATACGTGGTTGCCCACAACAGATTTTGAGTCTGCCTCGTCTGCCATTCCGACACGCCGGCAAATTGCTGCTTCAACAGCCGAATATTATAATACCATATTCGGCCGTCCTCTGCAAGCAAATTTTGCAAGTTGTACCAAAAATTTTGTAAAAATGTGAGTGTATCGATACACTACGCTTCAAAATCGATTTTATTAAAAATATCAAAGCAATCGAAGGTTGCAAAATAGTCCTTAGGAGTCTCGGCTCTTCTGATAAGCTGCACACTGCCATCTTCCTTTAATAGAAGCTCGGAGGATTTGAGCTTGCCGTTATAATTGTAGCCCATGGCAAAACCGTGTGCACCGGTATCGTGTATCGCAAGGTAATCTCCGATTTCGATTTCCGGCAGCATTCTGTCTATGGCAAATTTGTCATTGTTCTCACACAGGGAGCCTGTCACATCATATTTGTGGTCACAAGGCATATTCTCTTTTCCCAACACGGTAATATGATGGTAAGCCCCATACATGGCAGGACGCATTAGATTTACCGCACAGGCATCCACGCCGATATACTCCTTATGGGTATGCTTCTCATGGATGACCTGGGTTACCAGATGTCCGTAAGGGGCCATCATAAAGCGGCCAAGCTCTGTATAAATAGCCACATCTCCCATACCTGCAGGCACCAGGATTTCCTCATACACCTTACGCACGCCTTCCCCAATGATGCGGATATCGTTGGGAGCATCCTCGGGCTTATAAGGGATGCCGATACCGCCGGAAAGGTTGATAAAGGTAATATGCGCACCGGTTTCTTCCTTCAGTTTCACTGCCAGTTCAAACAATTGTCTGGCAAGTTCAGGATAATAATCGTTGGTGACGGTATTGCTTGCCAGGAAAGCGTGAATGCCAAAATTCTCCGCTCCCTTACTCTTTAAAATCTTAAAGCCTTCAAACATCTGCTCCGTGGTAAAGCCGTACTTGGCATCCCCGGGATTGTCCATGATACTGTTGGCAATGGAGAAATATCCGCCCGGATTAAAGCGGCAGCTTATGGTCTTAGGAATGTAGCCAATGGTCTTCTCCAGAAAATCTATGTGGGTAATATCATCCAGATTGATGGTGGCACCTAACTTTGCTGCATAAGCAAATTCATGTGCCGGGGTATCATTGGAGGAAAACATGATGTCCTCTCCCGGTACTCCCATGGCATTAGAAAGCATCAGCTCCGTCAGGGAAGAGCAGTCACATCCACAACCATATTCTCTTAAAATCTGAATCAAGAACGGATTAGGAGTTGCCTTTACCGCGAAAAATTCCTTATAACCTTTATTCCATGCAAATGCTTCCTTCAATGCTTTTGCATTCTCTCTGATGCCTTTCTCATCATAAATATGAAAGGGAGTCGGATACTGCTTTGTAATCTCCTCTATCATTTCTTTTGTAACAAATGCTTTTTTCATTGTAGTTCTCCTCTGTCTGCTAATTCTATTAATTTTATTTCATTGTGCATAGCCTCTTTAAAGACATTGACAAAATTTTTCTGGTCACTGTAAAGGCAGGTATCGTTACTATTTCCACTTACGTCACCGGTTAATACATAGGTAGAATCAATAATCAGCCGTATCTGCTCCTGCCCTGCCCTCAAATTTTCCCTGCCTGTCCGGTAAAAAATGGCACCCTCTGATTCACCCTGTTTGAAAGGAATATTCTCCGGCAGCCTGTCCGCTATCAGCACCACTTTGATCCCTCGCCGAAGCAAGTCCACAAGTTCCTCTGAAAAGGCTTCCAAAACCTGTACCGGTGCAGAAAGATATATCCTTTTTTGCGCGCCTCTTAGCAGATGCAGTATCTTGTCTCTGATATGTCTGGGACCTGCGATAGTAATATAGCCTTCCCCGCACATCTGTGGCTTGGGCATATTTTTTTGCAGAAATTCCTTGGCCTGTCCCAGCCTGCCTATATAATTCTCACAAAATTCCTCTATAGGTACTGCCGTATACTTGCTGGCACTCCCGCCTGCCACGTAAGCTGCTCCCTGTTCCACTAAAGCTGCCAGTCCGCTGTAAACATTGGAACGGGATAATCCGGTCTGCTTGGCCGCCTCATATCCTGTCAGTTCACCGTTTTGAAACAGGCATAGATAAATGACCGCTTCCTGCCTGGTCATGCCGAACATCATCAATTTCTCGATATTTTGCGTATCCTCCATACATGTTCCTTCCATTAGTGGTTCTTTATAGGAACACTATAATCATTCTTTATAGAAATGTCAATAGCTTTTTAGAAAATAATATCTTTTATAACCTCTCCGGCTAGCATAAGTCCTGCCACGCTGGGCACATAAGCGATACTGCCCGGGGTCACTCTCTTTCCGGTCACTTCGGCCTCTTCCCCTTCCGGCAGCATCGGTGTCAATGCAGGTTCGGTCGAATAGACCACCTTCAATGACTCTACGCCTCTGTTCCGCAGTTCCTTGCGCATTACCTTGGCCAGGGGACACATCTGCGTCTTATAGATATCTGTTACCACAAATTGGGAAGCATCCAGCTTATTGCCGGCACCCATGGCGGAAATTACAGGAACATCTGCCGCCTTTGCCCGCATGATGATTTCTATCTTGGCAGTCACCGTATCCACGGCATCCACTACATAATCATAAGACGAAAAGTCAAATTCATCCGCATTTTCGGGCAGAAAAAAACAGGTATGAAGTTCTACCTGCGCATTGGGATTGATATCCAGTATGCGTTCTTTCATGACCTCTGTCTTAAAACGGCCAATCGTGGAATGCAGTGCGATAATCTGCCTGTTGATATTCGTAAGGGATACCTTGTCATTGTCCACAAGCACCAGATTTCCCACACCGCTTCTGGCAAGGGCCTCTGCCACATAACCGCCTACGCCGCCTATGCCAAAAACCGCCACCCTTGCCTTTTCTAATTTTTCCAGCCCTGTTTTTCCAACTAACAGTCTGGTTCTTGAGAATTCATCCATTTTTCCTCATTCCTGCGCGGCATCCCACGCACTATATATTTTCTATCTGCCAATCGATTGGCGTAAGCCCGTTCTGCACCAGAAAATCATTGGTCTTACTGAAGGGTCTGCTTCCGAAAAATCCTCTGTACGCAGACAAAGGGCTGGGATGCGGTGCCTCCAAAATCAAATGCTTGCTGTTATGCAGCATAGCCTTCTTCATCTGGGCCGGCTTCCCCCAAAGAATGAATACCATGGGGCGGTCCTCCTTATCCAGAACCTGAATGGCTGCATCCGTAAACTGCTCCCAGCCAACATTCCGGTGAGAAAAAGCCGCATGCGCCCGCACCGTTAATACGGTATTCAAAAGAAGCACGCCCTGCTCTGCCCATTTTACCAGATAGCCATTGTTGGGGATATAGCATCCCAGATCATCATGCAACTCCTGATAAATATTGACCAAAGAAGGGGGAATATCCACATCCGGCTTCACGGAAAAGCAAAGTCCGTGGGCCTGTCCATCGTTATGGTAAGGATCCTGTCCCAAAATCACTACCTTTACATTTTTAAGCGGTGTCAGGTGGAATGCGTTAAAAATATCATCCGCAGGCGGGAACACCAGATTCGTGCTATATTCCTTTTTTACAAATTTGAACAGTTCTGCATAATATGGCTTTTTAAACTCCGGACTGAGTGCCGTAAGCCAGTCACCTGTAATCATGCCCATATTCTTATCCTCTTATAACCTGACGGATACACCCTTTTTCCGCAGGTACTCTTTCACTTCTCTTATCTCCAGTTCTTTATAGTGGAACAGGGAAGCTGCCAAGGCCGCTTCTGCCTTTCCTTCTGTCAGCGCTTCATAAAAGTGTTCCATGGTACCGGCCCCGCCGGAAGCAATAACCGGAATCTTAACCGCCTCTGCTATTGCCTTTGTCAGCGCAATATCGTACCCTGCCTTGGTGCCGTCACAGTCCATACTGGTAAGAAGGATTTCTCCCGCTCCAAGGCTCTCTGCCTTTACCGCCCACTCTACAGCATCGATTCCCATATCGATACGGCCACCGTTTTTGTAAATATTGAAACCGCCGTCCGGTCTTCTTTTGGCATCTATGGCAACCACTACGCACTGGCTGCCGAATTTGTCTGCTGCATCCGCAATCAGCCGCGGATTCATAATCGCCGCAGAATTGACAGAAATCTTATCCGCCCCTTCTCTGAGCAGCATCTTAAAGTCCTCCACGGTACGGATACCACCGCCCACCGTAAATGGAATAAAAACCTTTTCCGCTACCCTGCGCACCATATCCACCACCGTTGCCCGGTTGTCGCTTGACGCGGTAATATCCAGAAAGACCACCTCATCGGCACCTGCTTTATCGTATGCCGCCGCAATCTCCACCGGATCACCCGCATCCTGAAGGTTCACAAAATTTACACCCTTTACCACTCTGCCATCCTTTACATCCAGGCAGGGAATAATTCTCTTGGTATGCATTAGTTTGTCCCCCTTCCGATCTTTACAAAGTTCTTTAAAATCTGCAGGCCTGTATCGGAGCTTTTTTCCGGGTGAAACTGACAGGCAAATACGTTGTCCTTTTCTACAGAAGCATGTATGTAGGTTCCATACTCCGTCGCCGCCATTACGATGCTCTCATCCTCTGCCGCCAGATAATAGGAATGTACAAAATACACATAGGACTCTTCGGGAATTCCCTGAAACAGTCTGCCCTGATGAGGATAGGTTAACGAGTTCCAGCCGATATGGGGCACCTTCAGCCCATCCTTTTCGGGAATGCGGAGAATCTTCCCTTTCAAAATACCTAATCCGTCTACTCCCGGACTTTCTTCACTGCTTTCGAACAAAAGCTGAAGTCCCAGACAAATGCCCAGAAAAGGGGTCTTCTTTTCCACTACCTGCTTTATGACAGATACCAGTCCATACTGATGCAGCTTCCCCATGGCATCTCCAAAAGCACCTACTCCGGGCAGAATCACTTTTTCTGCCGATAAAATGGTCTGCTCATCCCGCGTGACCACTGCCTCTTCTCCCAGCGCATGTAAAGCTTTTTCCACGCTTTTGATATTGCCTGCATCATAGTCAATAATTGCTATCATTTCTGTCTTCCTCCTAGTCTGCAAAATTCGGCTGCGCAAGCTCCTCCTCTGCCGGCAGGACATCCTGCATCTCTTCTTCCGGAAGGGTAATGCTGCCTTCCCCGCCATCCCCGGAAATACTTTCTCCTTCTGTCAATGCCGTCAGATATCTTGTATAATCTACATTGCTTTCACACAGGGCAATCGCTCTTGCATCCTCTCTCGTCAATCCATAATTATCAGAAAGTATCTGCCAAATACGATCATACAATGCCGCAACCTCCGTAGCTGCACCGCAGCTCTGCGCCCTGCCATATACATCATCATAATTAGCTACTGCCTGCATCAGAGAATCCAGAGCCTCTAACTCCTTATCCTCCCCCAGATACTGTTCATAAACTTCTATCCGCCTTTGCGTTTTTAATACAATTCCCGCATGCTCAAACATCTCACTTTCTTCTTCTGAAAGCTCCATGCCATACATAGTTTCATAGCAAGTTATATAATCCTGTCTGTTAAATGCCTCCTTGGCACTCTGCATCCTGATTTCACCGGAAAAGAATGTGACTGCAAACAGAACAACAGCAAGAACGGTGGCTGCAAAGAGCACTACCACAAAAATGCTCTTTTTTGAAATCTTTTTAGAGGGCTTTTCTTCCACAGCAGAAATGCCTTCTTTAGGCGCTTTTTCTTTCTTGGGCTTAGGAGCCTTTTTCGGCTTTTCCTTTTTAGCCTTTTCTTTTGCGGCCTTTCCCTTTTTCTTTTCCTTTCCTCCCTTTCCCTCTTCTTCCTCATCTTCTGCTACTGCTTTTTGACCTTTTTTCCCGGAGGAAGGCATCTTTCCTTTTTTAATCTTTTTCTTTTTACCGGCTTCTTCCCTATCCTCTGCTTCCAGCGTCTGCATAATGGCCTGATTTTCATCCAGCTCATTTTCTTCTGCTTCCTCCTCTGTCAGGGCAGAAAATAATTTTGCAAAGAGACCACGTTTTTTCTTTTTCTTAT
>JBJFCM010000045.1:0-14848 GCA_051888955.1 Lachnospiraceae bacterium
ATAGAAAGCATTGCGGAGGTACAACATGGCAGAAAATGATATGCGTAAAAAGGAAATTTCCTTTACGGAGGGTTCCGTATTTAAATCTCTGATACGATTTGCTATCCCTGTGCTGGGAGCACTGGTTCTGCAGGCAGCCTACGGGGCGGTGGATTTGCTGGTAGTGGGAAAATTTGGAGATGCATCCAGCATTTCGGCGGTAGGAACGGGAAGCGCTTTTATGCAGATGGTTACTTTTATCATTACCAGTCTTGCCATGGGTGCCACTGTTATCATTGGCCAGCATATCGGGGAGGAAAAGCCCAAAGAAGCAGGAAATGCAGTAGGGACAACGGTGATTATGTTTCTGATACTTGGAATCTTGCTTACCGTTTTGCTGGAGATATTTGCCGGAAATATTGTGGAGATTTTGCAGGTGCCGGAAGAATCCGTTGAGAAAGCGATGACCTATATCCGTATCTGTTCGGGCGGTATTCTGGTCATTATCGCTTATAATGTAATCAGCAGTGTTTTGCGAGGTGTGGGGAATGCAAATCTGCCATTCCTCTTCGTAGGAGTTGCCTGCGTGGTCAATATCATAGGAGATCTGCTTTTTGTTGCAGTATTTCAGATGGATGTGGCAGGAGCGGCATTTGCTACGGTGCTTGCACAGCTGGTATCAGTGGTAGTGTCCATCCTGGTACTTCGCAGACAGAAGCTTCCGATTTCCTTTTCACTTAAGCAGTGCAGACTATATTCCCGGGAGCTTTCAAGGATTTTAAATGTGGGAATACCCATTGCCCTGCAGGAGACCATGGTGCAGATCTCCTTTCTGGTAATCAATTCCATTATCAACAACATGGGATTGATGCAGTCGGCAGGGTATGGAGTGGCACAAAAAATAGTTTCCTTCATTATGCTGGTGCCTTCCTCCGTCATGCAGAGCGTTTCTGCTTTCGTAGCACAGAATATTGGAGCCGGAAAGCAAGACAGGGCAAAGAAGGGATTCTTTACAGCCATGTTTGCAGGCTGTACGGTAGGGATTGTTATTTTCCTGATTGGTTTCTTTGGCGGTGCGCTGTTGTCCTCGCTGTTTTCAAATGATGCAGAGGTCATTAGGCAAAGTGCAGATTATTTGAAGGGATTTTCTGCAGATTGTATTCTGACCTGCATATTATTCAGCAGCATAGGTTATTTTAACGGTTGTGGAAAAAGTATTCCGGTGATGGTACAGGGAATTACTTCTGCCTTTTGTATCCGTATCCCGGTTTCCATTTTTATGTCAAAGCTTCCCAATACATCCCTGATGCTGGTAGGGCTGGCAACACCGATTACAACGATATACGGAATTCTCTTTTTTGTCATTTGCTTTGCATGGCTGCGGAGAGGTGCAGGAAAGAAAGAGCACCCATTCTAATACAAATCAGCCAATATTTTTACACAGGTATCGATGCCCAGGACACCGCTATCCAAAGTGATGTGGTAATTTTCCAAGGCGCCCCATTTCATATCCGTGTAGAACTGGTAGTATGCGGCACGGCGTTTATCCTTGTCTTTCAGCCTTTTTTCCGGTGCAACGTCCCGTTCACCGTACTGCTTTACAATTCGCTCGGCACGGTGCTGCATATCTGCATGGATGAACACGGTCAGACAGTCTGCCATATCCTTTAAAATGTAATCGGCACAACGGCCTACGATGACACAGGGTCCCTTTTTGGCCAATTCCATAATGACCTTTCTCTGAATAGACCATAACTGATCCTGTGTGGAAGCTCCATTAAAGTCACGGGCGGAAAGCGCGCTGGCCAGCCAGCTGCCGTGGGGAGCATATTCCCCCTGTTCTGCAATGTATTCTTTGGCAAAGCCGCTTTCCTCGGCAATCTTTTCAATCAGTTCCTGGTCGTAACAGGGAATACCTAATTTGGCAGCAGTTTCTTTTCCGATGGTTCTGCCGCCGCTGCCAAATTCACGGCTGATGGTAATAATTCTGTTTTTCATTTTAATTCCTCCT
This sequence comes from Lachnospiraceae bacterium, assembly GCA_051888955.1. Lineage (GTDB taxonomy): Bacteria > Bacillota > Clostridia > Lachnospirales > Lachnospiraceae > Acetatifactor. Next base: position 1,991 of record JBJFCM010000045.1, read on the forward strand.
TTTGCGGTGCAGATTTCAGCGTTTTATAGGTATAACAAATCACAATGACAGAAATGATGAAGGTCAAAACATCCGATACCGGCATGGAGTACAGTACACCGTCAAGGCCAAAGAAGAGGGGCAGCAGCAATGCAAAGCCGACGCCGAACAGGACCTCACGTACCATGGAAAGCATGGTGGAAAGAAGTGCTTTGCCAAGGGACTGCAGGTAGATAAAGGTTGCCTTGTTGACGGTTGCTAAAATCATCATGCAAAGATAGGTACGGAAGCTCTTAATGGCAAAATCGGTGTAATAGGAGCTTTCATTGGCTGCGCCGAAAATACCGATAAGCTGTCTCGGGAATAACTCTACAATGACGAGTGCTACAGCACCCACAATAGCCTCTGCAATGAGCAGATGGGTAAAGAGGCTGGCGGCTCTGTCTTTTCGGCCTGCGCCGATATTATACCCTACAATGGGAATACAGCCGGCGGCCATGCCTACGGCAATGGATATGACAATCTGGAAAAATTTCATGACAATGCCCAATACGGCCATAGGAATCTGAGCATATTGTGTCTGCCCGAAAATAGGGTCCATGGCACCGTATTTGAGAGTCATATTCTGGATAGCGGCCATGGCTGCAACCAGGGAAATCTGAGACAGAAAGCTACAGATACCCAGAGGCAGGTATTTTGCGGCCAGTCTGCCATGGATTCCGAAGCTGCTTTTTCCCAGATGGACAGCCTTCATGTGGCAAAGATACCAGACCGATAGCGCTGCCGTCAGCACCTGACCCAGCACGGTAGCTATAGCTGCGCCCATCATACCCCATTTAAAGACAAAGATGAAAATCGGATCAAGGACAATATTCACTGCGGCACCTGCAAGGGTGGATATCATGGCAAATTTGGGGCTGCCGTCCGAACGGATTATGGGGTTCATGGCTTGTCCGAACATATAGAACGGCACGCCGAGGGTAATCCAGAAGAAGTATTGCTTTGCGTGATAGAAGGTTTCTTCGTTGACCCGCCCACCGAACATGGTCAGAATCTGTTCCTGAAAGATGAGATAAATGGCGGTCAGAACCAGGCTGCTGATAATACAGAGAAGAACTGCGCTGCCGATGCTCTTGTGGGCATCCTCTTTCTTATCTGCGCCCAGGCTGATACTGACGAATGCGCAGCAGCCGTCGCCGATCATGACGGCAATGGCGAGGGCAACTACCGTCAGCGGGAAAACGACGGTGTTGGCGGCGTTGCCGTAAGAGCCGAGGTAGCTGGCATTTGCGATAAAAATCTGGTCGACAATGTTATATAATGCTGCCACCAGCAGGGAAATGATACAGGGAACCGCATATTTTTTCATCAGCTTCCCTATGGGTTCTGTTTCCAGAAAAGTATTTGATTTTTGGTTCATTGGTTTTTTCCTCCGTTGCAAAATAAAAACAGCGTGTCACAGTCAACTGGATTTACGCAGTTCTGCTACACGCTGTACTTGTATTATATTATTTTTTTTTCTTCCTTTCAAAGGAAAAATTGAACAAATGTGCAGGTCATAGGTATCATATTTTTTGACAACTTGTCAAAGGATAGCTGTTTTGAACTATCGGATACAATGCAGGGTTTTTGCGAGGACTGCTACTGCTATCTGTACGATCGGTACTGCTATCCATACGCCGGTTATGCCTAAAAACAAGGGCAGGATTGACAGCAATATCAATAGAAGCACCGGTTCCGCATACACCAGAATATAGGAAAGCCCGCTTTTTTCCGTAGCATAAAAGCAGGAGGTGGTGACGCGGGTGTAGGACAAAAACAGCAGGCTGCCTAAAAAGAGTGGAAGGTACTGCCCTACATCTGCACTTACCGCAACGGAAGCGCCAAATAAGCGTCCCACATGATTTCGCAAAAGGAAGAGAATGACCATGGAAACGGCCGCAAGCATACCGCTGGTCCAATAGGCCAGAGAGCAGGTGTGCTTCATTTCTTTCCGGGCATTTTCTCCATAATATTTGCTGACTAAGGGCTGACTTCCGTCACCTACACCCTGCAGCAGCAGATAGGCGATAAAGATGATGTAGCTGATGCAGGCATAGCAGGCCACGGCGCCTTCTCCGCCGTAGACCATCAGGAAGCGATTCATCAAAATCAGGCTGAAATTTGGGGAAAAGGTAAGCCCCATCGGGGAAACGGAAACCCGCAGGATGGAGGTATAAATCTGTTTTGCATATTTTTTGTCCGGCAGACAAACGGGCGCTTTTTTTCTGATAAAAAAGAGGATTGCAGCCAACATGGTGATGGCCTGTCCCGCAGAGGTAGCAATAGCTGCCCCGGTGATGCCCCATTCAAATCTCCATACGAAGAGATAGTCCAGAATAATATTGGCAAAAAAGCCTGCAACCATGCTGTACATGGCGTAGGAAGAGCTTCCCATATTGCGGATAAAGGGAACGAGACCGGTACCGAAAATTTGGAAAACAGCACTGAGGACCACAACGAACAGATATTTTTCACCTAGTAGCAGTGTCTGCCCTTCTGCTCCTAAGAGCTTCAAAATCGGAGTAATGAGAAAGAAAAGGCAGCCGGTTGCTAATATGCTGCTTGCAAGCAACAAGAGCAGCGTCCCGCCGAAATACTGCTTTTCTTCTGCCGGTTTTCCCTGGGCATGGCGGATGGTATACTGAATGGCACCTCCCATACCGATTCCTGTGCCCAGAGATTGCAGCAGAGCCGTCACAGGATAGGCAAAATTGATAGCGGACAGTCCCATATCCCCGATGCTTTGTCCGACAAAAAAACCGTCAACTATGGCGTATATCCCGGAAAGGGCAAAGGCCAGCACGGATGGAATTACATAAGAAAAAAAGGTTTTGTAGTTTTTCATATAACCTCCAGACAGTGTCAAAGCAAGTATAAGCGGTAGATAAATTACTGTCAAGCCGGGAAAGAATACCATGGGAAATCGAGAAAAATGGTTGCCAAGACTCCAGAAAAGAGATAGGATTTTAGAGAGAAAAAGAAAGGAGCATCAGCCATGTTGGAATTTAAGTATGATACCCAGTTGTTAATAGAGGGGCAGGATTTGGATGAGGATGTAATCAGTGACTATTTTACGGAGAATTTTAAGGGAGACTGTCTGCTGGCAGTGGGGGATGATGAGCTGATTAAGATTCATTTCCATACGAATGAGCCTTGGAAAGTCCTGGAGTATTGCGCTTCCCTGGGAGAAATTTATGATATTGTTGTGGAAGATATGGACCGTCAGTCAAGAGGGCTGCAGGGTTAGTATAGTGTATCAATATGCACATACAGGTATCCGTTTTCTATTCAGCCGGTCCGTACCAGACCGGCTGTTTTGGAGTCGGGGGCGTAGGCCTTTTCTATAAAAGGCAGAAAAGAGGAAAAGAATTCCTGCAGAGCATGTGCCTGTATTTTTAGATATACCTGCCGGTAGTTTACTGAAGGTTTTTTAAGGTTTCTATCAGTTCCATGTCAGAAGCGGTCAGCTTCAGGTTGGCGTTGTAATCCCGGCCTTCGGGAGTGGTGATTTTCATCTCGATAATGGTTCCTTCCTTTATACCTTCCTTTGCTACGGCACTCATAAAAAGGGGAAACTTGGGATGGTTGTTTTTAAACTGGTTCCAGGCTCCCTGCAATTGTAAAAGCTTCATCGGATTCATACTCATATTTATAAATCTCCTTTGTATAGTGATAAATGATAGTATACCATGTGCTACGCACATGGAGCCTCCGGCAGATGGCCACTCCGCTTTGCTCCGGGCCGGTATAATGTCTAACGACATTATACCATATTTTTTAGGCAAAATGCTGACTGCAACCTAAACTTTACATGAAAAAACTATAAAGCAACATAAAATTGGTGTAAGTTGCGGGGTGAATTTTGTATGATGCCAATATAAAACCTGTTGCACGGACAATGGGATAAAGATTATATTAGTGTCAGGAGGAGATAGTATGAGTTTTGGAGAGAATTTACAGTTTTTACGGAAAAGGAGCAATATCACCCAGGAGCAGTTAGCGGAAAGTTTGAATGTTTCCAGACAGTCGGTATCTAAATGGGAGTCCGACGGCAGCTTTCCGGAAACGGAGAAGCTGCTGCAGCTGTGTGATATGTTTTCCTGTGACCTGGATACGCTTATGCGGGGCAATGCAGAGGAAAGCCTGGCAGAGGACACAGCGCACTATGATGCACATATGAATAATCGTTCCCGGTGGATAGCAGGGGGCGTAGGACTGATTTTATTCGGTTTGGGACTGTGTTCCATGCTGACAGGCTTCGGAGTAGCGGAAGAGATATCCAGCTTTTTCTTTTTGCTCAGCGTGGCGGCAGCAGTGGCTATCTTTATTATTAAGGGCATGCAGCATGAAAGCTTTCAGAAACGGTATCCTCATATCAGACAGTTCTATTCTGAGGAGGAGTTATATCAGTTTGAAAAAAGATTTCCCTTACTTGTGGCAATACCTGTAGTGGGTATCCTTTTGGATGTTGCCTGCTATATGCCATTGGAGACATTGATTGCAGGAATGGGCTACGGGGATGATTTGTGTGGCGGCATTTTTCTCTGGGTGCTGGCAGCAGCAGTCAGCGTGTTGGTATATGGCGGTATGCAGAAGGAAAAATATAATATCAAGGCTTATAATAAAGAGAGCAGCATGGATAAGGAAGATATAGTACAGCGGGAAAAAATCGGTAAATGGTGTGGCGTCATCATGCTGATTGCAACAGCGTTATTTTTACTGAGTATCGGCATAGCAGGAATGGATTTCATGCAAGCGAAGGATGCTGGTATGGATTATAGCTGGAGAAGCTCCATTGTGGCATTTAGCTGGGTGGTATTTCCTATAGGCGGGATACTATGTGGTGTGGTCAGTGTGATTTTTACAAAAACGAATAAGGAATAGATGAACAGGATTGCATTTTCCAAAGAAAGCCTCTACAATGGGGATAGTTTGAAAGGAAGTGTAGTCTGAATGGAAAAAATGCAGGTAGAAAATAAGCATATATTCAGCAGTGCCGCTTTACGGGCACTGCTTTTTCCGCTTATCATTGAGCAGATATTGAACTCTCTGATGGGTACGGTGGATACGATTATGGTCAGCAATGTAGGACCTGCTGCCATGTCGGCGGTATCTCTGGTGGATTCTATCAATACGCTGCTGATACAGGCATTTGCCGCTCTGGCAGCAGGCGGGTGCATCATCTGTTCCCAATATATCGGTAAAAAGAATGAAGAGGCGGCAAACCGTTCCGCCAGACAGGTTCTGCTGGTAATCTTAACGATTTCTCTGGTCATTGCGCTCTTTTGTCTGGCATTTAACAGAAAGCTCCTGCAGCTGATTTTCGGTGCTGTGGAAGAGGATGTCATGGATGCGGCTGTAACCTATTTTTTCTTTACGGCGCTGTCCTTCCCTTTTATTGCTTTATACAACGGGGGTGCGGCGATTTACCGTGCCCAGGGCAATTCCAGGCGGCCTATGGCGATATCTATCATTTCCAATTTTATCAATATAGGCGGCAATGCCATCTTAATCTGGGGAATTCACTTAGGTGTAGCGGGTGTGGCGATTGCTACCTTGGTTTCCAGAATGTTCTGTGCCATTGTGGTGCTTTGGTGTCTGCGCAAACCGGGACAGATGATTCGAATCAATGAGTATCGGAAGATACGGCCTGATAAATATCTGATTGGAAAGGTGCTTGGAATAGGAATTCCCTCCGGGGTGGAAAACAGCATGTTTCAGTTTGGAAAGCTGGCCATCCAGTCCACAGTTTCCACCATGGGCACGGCAGCCATTGCAGCCCAGGCCATGACCAATATTTTAGAGGCGCTAAATGGTGTGGCGGCAACCGGCATTGGTATCGGGCTGATGACGGTAGTGGGCCAGTGTATCGGAGCGGGCAGAAAGGACGAAGCAGTTTACTACATCAAAAAGCTGACCATCATCGGAGAAATCTGCATGATTATAAACTGCCTTCTCGTTTATGTGCTGGCAAAACCGGTTACGATCATCGGCGCAATGGAGCCGGAAAGTGCGGCGCTCTGCCTGTATATGATGGGCTGGATTACGCTGATCAAGCCGATTTTGTGGGTACCCTCCTTTGTTCCGGCCTATGGCATGCGGGCGGCCGGAGATGTAAAGTTTTCCATGCTGGTATCCACCTGCTCCATGTGGCTGTGCAGGGTGAGTCTGTGCGTCTTTTTGGTAAAGGTCTTTGGATTCGGCCCCATGGCGGTGTGGATAGGCATGTTCACCGACTGGGGCATCCGGGGGACTATTTTTACAGGCCGGTTCTACAGTAAGAAATGGCTGGAGCATAAGGTGATTTCCTGAGAAAGCGGCGCAAGTTTCATTATAAAAAAACTTAAGGTATATCTGCTTTGGAATGTTTGGTAAGCTATAGAGGAATTATTTGAAAAGGGGAGAGATTTGATGAAGGATTATAGCAGAAAGATATCTGAGCGTTTATGGAATATGCCGGATAAAGGTGAACTGGAAAGCCATCGGGAAGAAACTTTTATAGACGATATTATTCAAAAAAACCATATTGAAAAAGAGTTACTTTCCAGTTTGAATGGCATAGAAACTGTATTTGACGGTGGTGCGGGCTGCGGCAGATTTTCCATTCTTCTTGCAAAACACGGTTGCAGAGTCACGCATTTCGATATCTCACAACCCATGATAGATAAAGCCAGAGAACTGGCGGAAAAAGAAGGTGTTCTGGATAAAATAACCTTTGTGAAAGGAGCTTTGGAGGATTTGCAAGATTTCAAAAGCAAATCTTTTGATATGGTCATTTCCTTTGATGCGCCTATTTCTTATACTTACCCGAAACAGGAACAGGTCATCAGAGAACTTGTGCGCATTGGGAAAAAACGGATTGTCATAAGTGTGTCAAGCCGATTGGGATATCTGCCATATCTGGCAAATCCAATACAAAAAAATCAGTTCATATTGGATGAAAACTGTGAGGATCCTTTTGTCAAGTGGTGTATTTCCAATAAAACAAATGCTGTTGATTCCTTTTATTTTGAAAAAGATAAGGTCGAAAAGCTCTGGGCGGAAGGTCTTATGGGAGGCGAAGAAGAAATAGAGGAATATGAAAATGGAGGTACACCCTGGTGTATTACCTATACTTTTATGCCGGATGAGCTAAAGGATATTCTTACGAAATCCGGTGTAAAAAATATTAAATTGGCAGGTCCCGGCGCATATGCGAGGACTCTTCCTAATGAATTGCTTGTAAAAATCATGAATGACCCCAAACAGCGTTCTGAATTTTTGGATTTCTGCTATCGCTATGATTCCAATCCGTTCGTATGCGGTATGGGAAAGGATAATCTGTTAGCTAATGGCGAATTATGATGCAGGATTAAAACCGTTTACCGAGATTTCACCAAAGAAAAACAGATTGACAGAACAGAAGTTGCAAGCTATAGTATAAGCAGTGTTACAAATACTGATAAGAAAAGGAGATGGAAGGATGTATATTATTTCCCGCTAAGAAAATGAATATCTGCATAATGAACAGCCAGATACTTATAGTATCCTTGTTTTGTTATGCTTAGCAGGAATAAACATTCTGACATTTCATCAAAATAGCATATACTCTTTATCCCGGTAGTACAAGGCTCGCTGTCCCCCAATGGGTAGCTCCTTCGTGTTACACTATTACATGGAAAAAGATTACTATGACATAAGGATGCAGGAATTATTCCTGCATCCCTTTTTTTGTAAACCCTACGGAAGAGTAAGGATATATTGCGGCATATCCGCCACCCTTGCGTATTTATGCGAATTATGAAAGGAGATTTCTATGGCCCTAATCAATGTAAACAACCTGACCTTCTATTATGACGGAAGTGTCACAAATATATTTGAAAACGTATCCTTCCAGCTTGACACCTCCTGGAAGCTTGGATTTATCGCCAGAAACGGCCGGGGAAAGACCACGTTTCTAAACCTCCTGATGGGAAAATACGAGTACAGGGGAACCATCACCTCTAGTGAACCTTTTGACTACTTTCCTTTTGAAGTGACAGATATGTCACAAAATACAGTGGATGTTTTGGAGAGCATTTACCCGGATTATGAGTTCTGGAAGGTGTGCAGGGAACTGTCGCTTTTGCAAGTATCGGAGGATGTATTGTTCCGCCCTTTTGAGACCTTGAGCAACGGAGAGCGTACCAAGGTAATGCTCGCCATGCTCTTTTCCATGGATCAGCATTTTTTGCTGCTGGATGAGCCTACGAACCATTTGGACATGGCAGCCCGGGAAATCATCCGGGATTATCTGAAGACGAAAAAAGGTTTTATTCTGGTGTCCCATGACAGAGATCTGCTGGATGCCTGCGTGGACCATGTGCTGGTAATCAATAAGACCAATATCGAGGTCTGCCAGGGAAATTTCAGCACCTGGTGGGAGAATAAAAAGCGGCAGGATGCATACGAGTTAGCAGAAAATGAACGTCTGAAAAAAGATATTCACCGCTTGAAGGAAGCAGCCCGCCAGGCCTCCGACTGGGCTAATGAGGTGGAGTCTACCAAAATCGGCAAAAAGTCCGAAAAGTACGAAAAGTGCATAGATACCAGAGCCTATGTGGGTGAGAAATCCCGCCGCATGCAGATGCGCAGAAAGAATCTGGAACGCAGGCAGATGAAAGAAATCGAGGAGAAAGAAGGACTGCTTAAGAACCTCGAATCCGCGGAAGATCTGAAGCTGATTCCACTGCGGCACTATAAACCGGTGCTGGTGCGGATGGAGGAGGTGCAGATTTCCTATGAAGGAAAGACGCTGCCCCCTGTCAGCTTTACCATTGAAAACGGGGACCGGGTGGTGCTGCGGGGGAAGAATGGTTGTGGCAAGTCCAGCATAATAAGACTGCTGTTGAGGGAGCTTTCACAGATGGGGATGTCTGCCGGGAAAAACGATTGGCAATCTGCTCAAGGAGAGGTTCCGGATGCTTTGAAGGTGCCTGATTTTACGTTTATTGGTAAATTAGAACTTGCAAGCGGGCTGAAGGTATCCTATGTCTCCCAGGAGACGCGGTTTTTGCAGGGTGGTCTGAAGGATTTTGCCGGTCAGCGAGGACTGGATGAAACCTTGTTCCTGGCTATCCTGCGGAAGCTGGATTTTTCCCGGGAGCAGTTTGAAAAAAACCTGGAGGATTACAGCGGTGGACAGAAAAAGAAGGTGTTGCTGGCAGCCAGCCTCTGTGAGCAGGCGCATCTCTACATCTGGGACGAACCGCTGAATTTTATTGACGTGTTCTCACGGATGCAGCTGGAGGAGTTAATCTGCAAATTCAAACCCACCATGCTTTTGGTAGAACATGACAAGGCATTTGTAGACAAAGTAGCTACGAAGGTGATAGAGTATAAGGAGGAGTAAGGACACCAGAAAAAGCGATATGCGCAGTCCGGTGCAGGATTGTGCGGAAATGAGGATTCTATGCCTAAAAAGAAGGAAATACAGGAGGAAATACCGGTAAATTCTCTGTTTGAACAGGCAAAAAATCAAATAATCGGTGTGGAACGGGAGCGCCAAGGCATCGGCACGCTGTCGGAAAAGACGGTGCATGCCATTTTAAAGCTGTACTATGCACCGGATACGGATATGCATGAGATTCCCATTGAAAATTATGTGGCGGACATTTATACGGGAAGTGAGATTATTGAGATACAGACCAGACAATTCAACAGGATGCGGGATAAGCTGGCGGCATTTTTGAAGCTGTATCCGGTGACGATTGTCTATCCGATACCCCGATACAAGTGGCTGATCTGGATTGACGAGGAGAGCGGTGAACTGAGCAAACCCCACAAATCCCCTGCAAAAGGCAATGTATATCAGGCTTTTGTAGAATTATATAAGATAAAAATGTTCTTAAAAGACCCCAATCTGCATCTGAAATTTGTCCTGCTGGATATGGAGGAGTACAGGCTGTTGAACGGATGGAGCTATGATAAAAAAAAGGGCTCACACCGGTATGACAGGATACCTTCCAGACTGGTGGAAGAAATCTATGTGGACAGTTCCAAGGATTATATGCAGTTTGTGCCTTATGAGTTGGAAGAACCTTTTACTTCCGAACAGTTTGCGAAAGCGGCCCATATCCGCAAGCCACTGGCGCAGACGGTACTCAATATTTTGACACATGTGGAGTGTGTGGAGCGGGTAGGAAAAAAAGGAAACAGTATTTTGTATTGTGTAAGAGAATGGTAAATGTGGAGAGAATCGCCGAAGGAGATTCATTAAAGGAGGATAAGAAGATGCAAGCAGAGTTAAAGTGGCTGGATGACCCGGAGATTTTTCGTGTAGGCGTGCTTCCTGCGCATAGCGACCACAGCTTTTATGAAAGTAGGGAGAGCTATGAAAAAGGTGGGAGCGGTTTATTACAATCCCTGAATGGAGAGTGGCAGTTTTGTTATTCTGTCAATGCCAAAAGCCGCCCTGCGGACTTTTACAGAGAGGATTTCGACAGGTCTGGCTTTGATACCATCAAAGTGCCGGGTCATATTGAAATGGCAGGATATGATAAGATTCATTACATCAACAATATGTATCCCTGGGAGGGTCATATATTCCGCAGACCCGCACACAGCCTGGAAGGAAAGGTTCCGGTAGGGGATTCCTTTGCCGGAGCGGATTACAATCCGGTAGGCTCCTATGTCAAAGAATTTGATCTGGCGCCCGGGCTTTTAGGAAAGCGGGTGTGTATCCGCTTTGAGGGTGTGGAACAGGCCATGTATCTGTGGATAAATGGCAATTTTGTGGGCTATGCTGAGGATAGCTTTACACCTTCTGATTTTGATCTGACTCCTTACATACGGGAAAAAGGAAATGTGCTGGCGGTGGAGGTGCACAAGAGAAGCACAGCTGCTTTTTTGGAGGACCAGGATTTCTTCCGGTTTTTCGGCATTTTCAGGAATGTGACCCTGTACGCCAAGCCAGCCCTTCACGTGGAAGATATGTGGGCCAAGCCCGTTCTGCATGAGGATTACAGGACCGGTGGACTGGGGCTCTCCCTGAAGCTGTCGGCTCAAGAGGAAAAGCTTTCGGTGGCAGCTTCTGCCACGGAAGGAAAAGTTGTTATAAACTTGCTGGATAGGGAAGGAAAGCTCTGTTTGAAAAAAGAACTGCCGTTTTCGGAGCAGCTTGAGATGGCGGAAGAAGACCTGGGAGAAGTGGTTTTATGGGATAACCACAATCCTTATTTATACACGTTTACGGTGGAGCTTTTCGATAAAACAGGCACGCTTATCGAGCTGGTGCCTTACCAAATCGGTTTCCGCCGGATAGAAATAAAAAATAAGGTGATTTTGCTGAATGGGAAAAGGCTCATTATAAACGGTGTGAACCGCCACGAATGGAATGCGGCAAGCGGTCGGTGCATCACAAAGGAGGACATGGATTTTGACATGCAGCTTTTCCTGCGCAACCATATCAATGCGGTCAGAACCTGTCACTATCCGGATCAGATTCCCTGGTACTATCTTTGTGATGAAAACGGCATTTATGTAATGGCGGAGACCAATCTGGAAAGCCATGGTTCCTGGCAGATGTATGGGGCAGCGGTACCTTCCTGGAATGTGCCGGGCAGCCTGCCGGAGTGGAAGGAAGTGGTGCTGGATCGGGCAAGGAACAATTTTGAAACCTTTAAAAACCATACCTCCATCCTGTTCTGGTCGCTGGGGAATGAGTCTTATGCAGGTGACAATCTGGCGTACATGAACCAATATTTCAAGGAAGCGGATGGCGGCAGACTGGTACATTATGAAGGGGTGTTCCACAACAGAGCGTATGAGGATAGAATCTCCGATGTGGAGAGCAGAATGTATGCAACTCCGGCAGAAATTGAGGAATATCTATCCCATAATCCTAAAAAGCCTTTTATCCTGTGTGAGTATATGCATGATATGGGGAACTCTCTGGGAGGTATGAAGTCTTACATGGACCTTATCGACAAATATGAAATGTATCAGGGCGGTTATATTTGGGACTATATTGACCAGGCCATTTTGGTGAAAGATGAAGTGACCGGAGGAAAAGTGCTGCGCTATGGCGGCGACTTCGATGACAGGCCGTCGGACTATGAATTTTCCGGAGATGGTATTGTATTTGCGGATAGAACAGAGAAACCGGCATTACAGGAGGTAAGGTATTATTATGGATTGTATGAATAGTAAAGATAAGCTGCATATCGTATATGGAGATGGGACCCTGGGCGTACACGGAAAAGGCTTTGACTATATTTTTTCTTATGGGTGCGGCGGCCCGGAATCGTTGGTCATTCATGGAAAGGAATGGCTGTACCGGACACCTCGTCCTACCTTCTGGCGGGCGCTGACGGACAATGACCGGGGCAGCAAATTCCATCTAAAGTCCGGCATGTGGCTTTCAGCGGATATGTTTCTTAATTGTATCGACATCAAGGTCCGGGTGGACGGTGAGGAAATAAAGCTTCCTATCGGCCCGGAAAACAATAAGTTTAACGGGACAGAAACTGCGGATAACATTCGTATTTCTTTTACTTATGAAACAATTACAGTGCCCTCCACGCAGGTGGAAGTGGCCTATGAAGTAAAGGCAGGCGGAAAGATTCGTGTGGATGTGCATTACCACGGCAACAGCGCTCTGCCCGAGCTGCCGGTGTTCGGCATGCGCTTTATTCTGCCGACCAAAGCAGTTTCCTACAAATATGAAGGTCTTTCCGGAGAAACCTATCCGGACAGGATGGCAGGGGGCATTCCCGGCGTTTATGAGATAGAGGGTCTGCCGGTTACACCGTATCTGGTGCCACAGGACTGCAATGTGCATATGGAAACGAAATGGCTGGAGATACGCCGGAACACCAC
>JBJFCM010000045.1:14948-16655 GCA_051888955.1 Lachnospiraceae bacterium
TACCACATTGATGCAGGCAAGGATATCCGGTATTCTTTTGGGATTGAGTGGTAGATACCATATTAGAAGAAGGGGTGACAGAATATGGAGCAACATAAAGAGGATATTGGCATTAACGAAATAATTCCTTTTTTGATTCTTGCCAAAAAAAACACCTATGCAGGAAAGGCCCAGGAAGTGAAAGCGTCCAGACCTGCTTCCCATGATTTCAGCTATGAAGAAGGAGACTATGCATACTATGACACTTATCTGGGCGGAGAACGTTTCGCAGGAGAGGAAGCGGTATGGCATCAGGGGCTTCCCATATGGAGCATGAACTATGCCGGGCGGGTAGTGGGTGAAAATTTTAGCGGGGACTTTCTGAAAGAAGCCTTGTGCCATGTACCGGCTAACATGCCCTATCGGGGTCCAGCAGTTTATTCTAATGGGGATTACCATTATCACTGCAAGGTGGAAGGGGAATTTGCCTGGTATCAGGGCTATGAGGAAATCTTTTATAGGGACGAAAAAATATATGAGTGCTATTTTCATGGAGGGATACTCCGATAGAAGACAGCAATTGTGGACACAAGAAAAGGAACAGAGAAAAATCTGTTCCTTTTTTCATGATTATATTACCACAAAAATGGAAAAATTACAAGACTGGTATATCGGAAGCGGCAATGCTATAATCAGCTTCCAATTATAAGGTGGAGGTGTTCTTATGGGTGAAAATTGGATGGAAGTGTATCAGCAAAAAAACCAGGTTGCAAAGGTACTGGAGGTAAATGCCTTTACGGAAAAATATGGTCTGGTGCTGAGCGAAGAGGAAGCACAACTGATTGTAGAAGAACGGAGCAATACGCTAAAAGAGCAGAAGCGGGTAGAATTTGGACAATCAATCAGCTCTAAGCTCATACTTGAGTTCTGTGATTCGGCCTATATCGACCAACAAAATTATGTGGATACGATAGTACGCCTGCAGGACATTTTTTACCTGTATAAAAATGAAATGCTGGATGAAATTACGGATGATGAGCTTCTGCACTTTATGAAGGAGCAATTTGAAACGGTATGCTTCGGGGATCTGGATTATCTGGAAGGGACGTGTCTGAACAATTTCGCCCAGGCAATCCGCGCCGGTTATGGCGGTTTCAAAGAGTCGGATGGATATGGGGAATATTCCCGGTTCGACGAAGTGAAGCGCTGGGATTATGAATTGTACTATGAGACCTTAAAAGAGCTTTGCTGGAGCTAGTGAAAAATGCTTGGAAAAGGGGGAGTGGGAATGAACTATAGCATGGAGGAATTGGTACCCATTGTTGCAGGGCTGGCTGAAAAGCTCACCGGTAAGGAAAGCACCTCGATTACCTATGAGAAGGCCGAACAGTTGATGGAGGCTGTGTTGTATTGTATCCATGAGGCGGAAGAGGCTCAGCAGACTGCAATTATCTCAAAGGGAAGAGTTTCGGCAGAAGAGGCTTATCGGATAGGATATAAAAAAACAGCAGAAAAAGTGAAAGAGGCAATGGAGCTGTACAACAGCTTTTTGCCGCAATTTGAAGCCTATGGAAATTTGTGCTTATATGATACGGTCGTAAAAGGAATACCGGAGTTTTTTAAATGGTATGATATACGGTTTGAGCCGCAAAATGAAATTCTGACATTGGATTATCCTGTCCTGGAGGATATCACACAATATGAAGGCATTGATAAAGTATACAGGTT
>JBJFCM010000046.1:0-3456 GCA_051888955.1 Lachnospiraceae bacterium
TACAATTTCCTCCGGTTTGCACTTCATCTTCTCTGTACAAACCTCAAAAAAATGTACGGATAAAATACATAAGATTTTTGTAGAAGATTACGTGGTTTCTTACATAAAACAACTGAATAAAGCGTGTGATGGCAAAGCAGCAGGTCTTGCTTTGTATGGAAAACTCTATGAAGAAGAGGGGTGCCAATATTATTTTTTGTATGGCGCATCCAAGATAGAGGGCTTGGAACACCGCGGCCCATATCTTTCACAGATAGAAAAAGAAGAGATTGAAGATGTCGGCAAAAAATATTTTAGTGAGTATGAATTTCTGGCGTGGTGCAGCGTAAAAGAGGACCCGGTGGAAGGTTTTTTTGTGCAGGCGCAGGGAAAGGGCGTTGCGGTGGACGGATATGCCTGCTTCTACGAAAAAAATGAAAGCATGTTGAATTATATGCTGCTGTCCGGCGGAACGGAGAAGGAAAAATCCCCGGAAAAAACAGAGGAAAAAAAAGCGGGAAGAGGGGAATGGACAACAGCTGACTATGTAAGGCCCTCCGAAAAGCCTGTTATGAAGAAGAACGTTGTGACTAAAAAGACAGAGCATATGAAAATGGCGGTTGCCGCAGTGTTTCTGGTACTGTGTGTGGTGGGGATTACGACGCTGAATGACTATGAGAAGCTGGAAGATCTGCAGGTGGCTGCCAGGCAGGTAATTGCCAGCATAACGGAGCAAAAACTGCCGGATGCCCAAAATGAAGCAGGCGTGGCCACGGGACAGACCGGCTTGCAAACGCAAGTGGATGATGGTGTTGCCCAGGAAAGTCAGTCTGACATCGACGGAGTGATGGCGGGGAGCGATGGCGTAACGGTAGTTGAAAATACGGGGGATAATGGTGACGCAGTAGCAAACAGCGATGCGGCGGTAGGTGGAACGGCGGGTGGCAGCAGTATACCGGCAACGGAAACAGCAGGGAATAACAGTGTGCCAGCCCCTGAAACAGCAGGAAACAGTAGCACCCCAATAGATGGAACAGCAGAAAACACGGGAACACCGGCAAGTGGAGCAGTAACAGAAAATGTAGTCCAGCCGGCTCCAGCAGTATCTTATACCATTGTAAAAGGCGATACTCTCATCAGCATTTGTTTGAGAGAATACGGTTCACTGGAACGTATGCAGGAAATCTGCGAATTGAATGGAATAGCCAATGCCGATAGTATCCAAATAGGACAAACTATTTTACTTCCTCAATAAGGTTGTGGTATAATGTCCACGAAAGCAATGAGCAGTGCCAAGCAAGGCGGAAATAAATTGTATGTTTACATACGAATTTATTTCCGACAGGCTTGATAGGGCGAAAGCCCGTGAGCGAGGAAGCCTTGGCTTGCGAGCGTGCACTGCGGGCTGGGAAGGCGGAGCTTACAATATACATGAGGAATTACAATGGCAGATATAAGAAACTATACCGGAGAAAAATCGAAAAATGAACAAGAGAAGCGCATGAGGCAAAGTAAACTCAGACTGGTGAAGTCAGAAGATGAGGGCACATTTCAGGATAAGCTCCGTAGACACAGGCTTACCTTTTTTTATCGAATTCTATTGGCAGTTTTAGTGTGTGCTGCTCTCATTGCCTTGGTTGTGGTACAATATCGCAGTAAGATATATGAAGATTATGACGTGATAAGTACCTCTGCGCTGGAGCCGGTAAACGGTACGACGGACATTCGGCTGGGCAATTCTTTCCTGACATATAGTAAGGATGGCGCCCATTGTACGGATGCCGAAGGAAATGTTCTATGGAACCAGACCTATGAAATGCAGAGTCCTATTGTTGCGGTCTGTGGTGATGTGGCAGCTATCGGCGACTATAATGGCAGAACCATTTATGTGCAGAATTCGGAAAAACAGTTAGGAACAATCTCTACGAATCTTCCTATCAGGAATCTCTGCGTGGCAGCAAATGGTGTAGTAGCAGCAGTACTGGATGATACAAAAGTGACCTGGATTTATGTATATGATTCCGCAGGCAATGAACTTCTGAATTTCCGTACGACAATGAAGAACACCGGTTATCCGGTTTCGGTGAGCCTGTCACCTAATGCCCTGCTTTTCGCAGTGTCCTATGTCTATATGGATGCGGGAGCAATGAAGTCCAGTGTAGCCTTTTACAATTTTGACGAATATGGACAGAATCAGATAGACAATCTGGTAAGGGGAGATGATTGCCATGATACGGTAGTCCCCTATGTACAGTTTATGAGCAATACGAACATGTTTGCAGTGGGGGATGATTGTCTGATGTTCTATGGAGGCAGCCAGGTGCCGGATCTTCTGTCTGTATATTATTTTGAAACGGAAATACGTGGCGTATACTATAATGAAGATTATGTAGGTCTGGTATTCTATAATGATACAGGCAGTGACAGGTATCGGCTGGAAATCTATAATAAGTCCGGTGAACGTGTGAGGACGCAGGATTTTAATCTGGATTATACAGACATACTGTTTGATAAGGATACCTTCATTATATATAATGAAGAGGAATGCATGATAATGACTATGGATGGTACCTCAAAATATGCCGGAAACTTTAAAAAGGCGGTCCGATTGCTGGTACCTACAAACGGCAGATATCGTTATACTTTGGTGGCACAGGATTCATTAGACATTATTCAGATGAAGTAAAGGAGTACATATGAACTGGTTATTGATTATTGTAGCAGTAATTTTAGTTTGGCGAATTGCAGAAGGCATTCATCGGGGAATGGTCAAGGAAATCATTTCTTTTGTTTCTCTGCTGGTATTGTGCCTGGCAGTTGCCCTTCTGGGAACGGTTCTCAGCAAGTATTTTGAAAAAGATTTTATCAGCATGATAGTTGCAATTCTCCTTTTGCTGGTGCTTTGTATTGCACACAGATTGCTTAGCCTGGTATTTTTCTCCGCCAAGCTTATTTCCAAACTGCCGGTTATCCATTCTCTGGATAAAGTGCTGGGAGCGGTGATTGGGGTATTGGAAACCGTATTGATACTGTGGACGGTATACACACTCATTATTACTTTTGGAGCAGGTATGCTGGGACAGCAGATTTTACAGTATGCGGCTGACAGCCGTTTGCTGACCTTCCTATATAAATACAATGTTTTGCAGCATCTGGTAGATTTTGTGGCACAGAAGATGAGTTTGACAGGAATAGCTTTGTAATTCCGCAGAGATCATGGTGCTGGAAGGCTGATAAAAGAGTTTCGCTACATTACGGGGGAAGGCAAGATATTATGTATCGCTCTTACTTTAGCAGTGTATAAGGGTGTGCATGGATAGATTAAAAAGTAAAGTTTGTTCAAATAAATATCTTTTGCACTTCATTCGGAAATAAGAAGCAAGGTAATTGACAAATCTTTGTTGTTGATGCTATAATAAAAATCCACCGCCAAAAACAGCAATGTTCGGGTGGAACAAAACAAAAAAATATCTGAAA
>JBJFCM010000047.1:0-3453 GCA_051888955.1 Lachnospiraceae bacterium
ATAGATGGGCTGAATTTATGTGAAAGGAAGGAACCAAATGTTAAATTACAAGCGATATCGTAAGAATCCGGTAGTGGATTACAAAGAACGGCAGTGGCCAAACAAAGAAATCGAAAAGGCACCTATTTGGTGCAGCGTGGATTTACGGGATGGTAATCAGGCATTGATTGACCCCATGCAGGTAGATGAAAAAATAGAGATGTTCCAGTTTTTGGTAAATATGGGTTTTAAGGAAATTGAAATCGGTTTCCCGGCGGCCAGCCAGATTGAATTTGATTTTTTACGTCAGCTTGTGGATAGAAGGTTGATTCCCGATGATGTCAGGGTACAGGTATTGACCCAGTGCAGGGAAGAACTGATAGACAGGACCTTTGAAGCCATAGAAGGTTGTAAGCAGGCAGTTGTTCATATTTACAATTCTACCTCTACGCTGCAGAGGGATGTGGTGTTTCACATGGATCGTAAGGAAATCATTGACATCGCTGTAAAGGGCACGGAAATGGTAAAGGAACGTGCAAAAAAGTTCCCGGGAAAGATAGTACTGGAATATTCTCCGGAAAGCTTTACCGGTACGGAACTGGACTTTGCATTGGAAATCTGCACAGCAGTACAGGATACCTGGGGTCCTACCAGGGAAGACCCTATGATTATCAATCTGCCTTCCACGGTAGAAATGAATACCCCCAATGTCTTTGCCGATCAGATTGAATGGATGATTACTCATTTCAAGAACAGAGAAAGCCTTATTGTCAGCGTACATCCCCATAACGACAGGGGAACCGGTGTGGCCAGTGCGGAGCTTGCTATGCTGGCCGGTGCAGACCGTGTAGAGGGGACTCTCTTTGGAAATGGGGAAAGAACAGGTAATGTGGATATTCTGAACCTGGCTTACAATATGTTCTCGCAGGGAATTGATCCCGAACTGAAGGTGGAAAGAGTCAATGATATCATTGAAATCTACGAGCGCTGCTGTAAGATGCCGGTACATCCCCGACATCCCTATGCGGGCAAGCTGGTATTTACCGCTTTCTCAGGCTCTCATCAGGATGCTATCAATAAGGGTGTCAAGGCGATGAAGGAGAGGAACAGCGAATACTGGCAGGTACCGTATCTGCCGATTGATCCTGCAGATATCGGAAGGGAGTATGAGCCGATTGTGCGTATTAATTCCCAGTCCGGTAAGGGCGGTGTGGCATTCATTATGGATACCTATTTTGGCTTCAAGCTTCCCAAGGCAATGCACAAGGAATTTGCAAATGTGATTCAGAACATATCAGAGAAACAGGGCGAGGTATCGCCTGATCAGATTATGGACTGCTTCCGTGAAGAATATCTGGATAAAAAGGAACCTATTCATTTCCGCAGACTGCGTGTAGATGATTTGAGTGGCGAAGTAGCCAGCGAGTTCGATACCAGAGTTACCGTGGTATATACCAACAGAGGCGTGCAGAAGATTTTTGAAGGTGTTGGGAACGGTCCTATCGATGCAGTGCAGAGAGGATTGTGTGAAGAACTGGACATCCGTATCAAGGTGCTGGATTACGAGGAGCATGCATTGCAGAGCGGTGCAAATTCCCAGGCAGCTGCCTATATCCATCTTTTGGATGCGCAGACAGGACGCGTGACTTACGGCGTGGGTGTCAGCTCCAACATCACCAGGGCATCCGTGCGGGCAATCTTTTCCGCAGTGAACAGACTGGAGCTGGGTTAAATATTAAAAAGCTACAAATAAGAAAGCCGTTACTTTTGGAATTATCAAAAGTAACGGCTTAATTTTTTTATATAGAGCTTTGTGATTTAGTTGTAAATCGGTTCACGTCCTGCCTGAGCGACGCCGATATAGGTATGACCGGTGTTGAGCTGAATCTCATTGCCATCCATATCGTAATATCTGGTAGGCTCATAATCACTGGTCTTGGTCCAGGTAATCTTGATGCCGCGGCCCTGTGTAAAGTACCAACCGGTACGGCCGGAATCATGTACCTGGAAAATCAGGTATTTGTTGTCAGGACGATATTCCCAATAGGTGTCCTGGATAATGATATTGGTGAAAGCAAGCTGCTCACCGGTAAGCACATCCACCTGCGGAGAACCGTACAGATATTTCAAATAGGTGCCGCTTTCCTCATCATATTCAAAAGAGGACTTTGTGGTTGTAAAAATCTTGGAAAGATCAATTTCTGTTGCAGCAAAAGAGCCGGAAGCGTTCTCCAGAGTATTAGGCTCTGTCATAGGTGCAAAATTAAAATGATTGGATACATAATATGCATCACGGTGAGTGGTCTGATATCCCAGCTTGTCAATCGTTGCCACCAGTTTGGGACCATTTGTATAACCGTTATGAATGGTAGGGTTAGCCGGATCGGAACGGTAGAATGCTTCACTTCCCGTTGCGGGAGCGGTGACATCTCCGGAACCGATGCCGCAACCTGACAAATAATTCACATCATCACGCTTGATAACATCGACCAGATAGAAAGGCCCTCCCCAATGAACTAAGAAGGAATCCCATTCCATACTCCAGTATACATAGTAGTCACGGCAGCTCCTGATATTACCAATCTGCTCCAGATCCTCCCAGTCTTCGATGATACCCATCTGACGGGACATCTCACCTTCCTCCATACACTCATACAAAACACCGGCTAGACCGATGCCATACTGAGGCTGAGAGCCTCTATCGGTAGGAAACATGACAGCGATGGGACGGGAATTGGCTACGTCCTCATAGACCCATTCGTTCGTAAGGGCGCTGTGCACCATACCTTCTTCAGGTGGTGTATCGCTCAGTGTTTCCTCGGGCGCAGGTGTTTCTTCGGCAGTCTGCTCCGGTTCCGGGGTCACAGTGGCAATAGGTTCGGCTAAGTCACTGGGACGTATGGGAGCATCTTCTGTATCCTTGCCGCAGCCGCCAAGTAAAAGCACAGCGGACAGGGATAACAGGAGAAAAAGCTTCTTTTTTTTCATGAAAAGTCCTCTCTTTCGTTTATATAATACTAACGTTCATTATAGCATATTACACAGTACAATTGCAATCACTAACCCCAGGATTGCACCCATCAGAACCTGCAGGGGAGTATGCCCTACAAATTCCTTTAATTTGTCCTGAGCAGACATGTCGCTGCCCATATCTGCAAAGACCTCCAGCATTTCATTCAGAACCCTGGCCTGGATGCCTGTCTCTCGGCGGACTCCCATGGCATCATACATGACGATGATAGCCAAAATAAGGGAAATGGCAAATTCAAAGCTGCCGGGACCGTAGTAATAACAGGAGGCTGTGGCAAGTGCACAGACAGTCGCAGAGTGGGAACTGGGCATGCCGCCGCTCCCGACCAGTCTTTCTGCAACAAATTTTTTGGTAAAGAACAGATGTATCAATGTTTTCAAAATCTGTGCCACACACCATCCCGTGACGGCGCAGACTAAAATTTTATTCTGTAGTAATTCGTT
>JBJFCM010000048.1:0-16476 GCA_051888955.1 Lachnospiraceae bacterium
AGCTGCTCATTTTCCTTACAAATCTGTTCCATCTTCCCATCAGAAAAATAGTAGGCTTCCCCATATAATATGGTTTTTCCATTCTTTACGTGGATATAAGAACCATCCACCAGACCATAAAAAGCATGTTCACGGCTATCCTGCAGGGAAATATCCATTACCTGCTGTCCATCCAGTGTCAGCCCGCACAAATACTGGAAATGGGGCAGCACCCTGATTTCAGTCAGCCCCAGGCCATCTATAAACCGCCGGTAAGCCGGGTCAATTGCCTCGCCCTCTAATTCCGGCTGCGCATAGACCAGCCCTGCGCTGTTCATGGTTCCGGCACTGATACCCATAACCACACCAGCAAAGTCTGCCAGGTGCTTCTTTAAATCTATTTTCTGAAAGAAGGCATTCTGGGTCGGCACATGTCCCCCGCATAAAATGATAAAGTCGGCATCCGCTATCATTTCCGCAAGCTTATCACAATTCCTGTCATCACATATGGAGGACTTTTCCATTGGCAGGCCGCTCATTTGAAAGGCCTCCTGCATGATTTGCAATATACTGTCGTTTCTCTTGGCATCTTCCGGGTCAGAACTGATCATCAGACACCGAAACCTCTTCGGAAGCGCCATGCGCAGATTATCCACAAAACAATTGCTGTTATCGAGCGGACAGGGAAAACGCCTCCCATCCTCAATATAATTTCCTCCCGGACTGCTTGTTAAAAATAGCTGCATCCCCCACTCCTCCTTATCCCAATCATTACGGTATCTGCACAGCTACTTTCTGTGCAGATACCCGTATATTTCCCGTTTTCCTACGCCCCTGTCCTTTGCCACCTGTTTCATGGCTTCTTTGGAATCCATACCGGCCTTTTCATAAAATGCCATGTGCTCTTCAATGCTCATGCTTTCCCAGGCGGCAATTGCTTCCTGCTTCTTCTCCGTCCGGCTCTTGCCTGCAAGCACCAGCACATACTCTCCTCTGGGCTCTTCTTCTTCATACTTTCTGAGTGCTCCCTGTAAGGTCGTAGGCAGAATAGTTTCAAACTTCTTGGTCAACTCCCTGCAAAGGGTAATCTGTCTGTCCCCCAAAGTTTCTGACAGATCTGTCAGAGTCTTAACGAGGTGGTGGGGCGCTTCATAAAGAATGATAGTTCTGGTTTCCTCTGCAAGCTCCTCCAGGATTTCCTTCCGTTCCTTTTTATCCGCAGGAAGAAAACCCTCAAAGCAGAAGCGTCTGGTGGGAAGGCCCGACAACGTAAGAGCGGTAATGCAGGCTGCCGGTCCCGGCAGGCTGGTAACGGTAATTCCAGCCTCCTGACACATGCGCACCAGTACCTCCCCCGGATCGGAGATGGCAGGGGTGCCTGCATCCGTAATCAGCGCAATATTTTTTCCGGCCTGCATCTGTACAATCAGCTGCTCTGCCTTTTCCACCTTGTTATATTCATGATAGCTGGTCATGGGCGTATGGATATCAAAAGCCGACAACAGCTTTCTGCTGTTTCTGGTATCCTCCGCTGCAATCACATCCACCTGCTTCAGGGTGTCGATGACACGGGGCGTCATATCCTGCAAATTTCCTATGGGTGTTGCACACAAATACAGCATTCCTGACATTTCTTATCCTCTCTCACTTTAATGCTATTTTTTCAATGCTATCCGATATTTCCGCCTGTTGCAAATTCTTGAGTCACTAATACCCGTAAATATCATAGATTTCCGGCATGTATACACCCGGTTTTTCATAAATAATAAGCGGTTTTTCCACCGTCATCCGGGATTTGCCTCCACGTACGCCTTCTATCAGTACCATGTTGGGTTCCTTATCCACAAAAGGGTAGACCAGCTGCATGCGTTTGGGTTCCAGCTTATACTCCGTCATGGTACAGATGATTTCCGCCAGCCGGAAGGGACGGTGCACCATAAAGAAATGTCCTCCCGGCTTTAAGAGCTTTGCCGCCTGGCTGACCACATCCTCCAGAGTACAGAGCACCTCGTGGCGGGCGATAGCTTTGGGCTCGTCGGGATTGCGTAAGCCGTGTTCTCCAATCATATAAGGAGGATTGCTGGTTATGACATCAAAAGA
This sequence comes from Lachnospiraceae bacterium, assembly GCA_051888955.1. Taxonomy (GTDB): domain Bacteria; phylum Bacillota; class Clostridia; order Lachnospirales; family Lachnospiraceae; genus Acetatifactor. The sequence goes on from JBJFCM010000048.1 coordinate 2,080, forward strand.
AGCAGACTTAAAAAGACTGTCTGCTTCTTTCACATCTCCTGTGACAATGGTAATCTTGTCTGAAAGGCCGTTCAAAGCCACGCTCCGCCTGGCCATATCCGCACTCTCTTCCTGTATCTCCAGCCCGGTCAGATGTGACGCCGGAGTCTTTGCTTCCATCAGGATAGGAATAATGCCCGTACCTGTCCCCAGGTCCAGAACAGTCCCTCCCGGCTTTACTCTTGCAAAACCGGACAGCAGCACGGCATCCATTCCAAAACAGAACTTCTCCGGATTCTGGATAATCTGGTAACCATTTCTCTGCAATTCATCAAGACGTTCATTTTCCTTCAGACTGATTGCCTTCAAAATTTGATTTCCCTTCCTTTTTTCCGTTTCTGTGATTCTGCCGGTTTCTGGGCCGGTTGTCCCTGCGGCCATTCTGACGGTTCTGTCTGCTTTCACGATTTTCACCCTGGGTGCCGCTGCCTTCACCTTGGCTGTTCTGCTGCTCACCATTTTCATTTTGACGAGGTTCGCTTTGTTTGGCAGAAGTATCCTCCTGTCTGTTCGGTCTGTCCTGACGATTGTCCCTGCGGCCGTTTCTGTTACGCCTGTTGCCTTTTCTATCCTGTTTCTGATTGTCCTGTTCTTCGCCTCTTTCGGCTCTGTTCTCCCGTCTGTCACGATTATTATCCTGACGCTCCGACCGAGCTTCATTTTGGGAAGCACTCTTCTCCTGGGAGGCTGGCCTCTCCTGACGGTTTTCCCTTCTGGGTGACCGCTCTTCTTTTCTTGCCGGTTTATCCTCCACGGTCTCCAGCTGTTCTTCTGCCTCCAGCTTCTCTAACTCCTTTAATTCCTCCTGGGACAGATCCAGCTTTTCACGCTTGCCGTGCTTTTTCTTAAAATGCAGATCTTCCACCTTGTATTCATGGATTTCCTTTTCGTCATCCACATCTACGATGACCTTTACCAGCTGGCGCAGCACATTGACGCTCTGCACCTCACCCTTTAAGCCATCCGCCGTAGTGACATAATCTCCTACGCCCGGCAGCCTTCGGTTCAGCTCTTCATAAGTATCTTCCTCATGCTTTAAGCAGCACATCAGCCTGCCGCAGACACCGGATATCTTGGTCGGATTTAAGGAAAGATTCTGTTCCTTTGCCATCTTGATGGATACCGGAATAAATTCGGAAAGATGGGTATGACAGCAGAGCGGCCGTCCACAGATACCTATGCCGCCTACTATCTTGGTCTCATCCCTCACACCAATCTGTCTCAGCTCTATCCTGGTCTTAAATACACTTGCCAGATCCTTTACCAGTTCACGGAAATCGATTCGTCCGTCAGCAGTAAAGTAGAACAGTACTTTATTGTTATCAAAGGTATATTCCGCATCAATCAGCTTCATCTCAAGGCCGTGCTTGCGGATTTTTTCAAGGCAGATTTTATATGCCTCTTTTTCCTTTATCTTATTCGATGCTTCCTGCTCGATATCCCTTTCATTGGCTATTCTCAGCACCGGTTTTAACGGCTGGATGACCTTTTCATCCTCTACCTCCCTGGGTGCACTGACTACAGTTCCGAATTCTATGCCGCGGGCCGTCTCCACGATAACGTGGTCGCCCCTGTCTACCTGAAAATCCAGTGGATCAAAGAAATAAATCTTGCCCGCTGTACGAAATCTCACACCTATTACTTTTATCATCTATAAACCTCCAATTATGCCACAAGCGGTGGCCTCTGCATAATACGCTACATTAGCAGAACCATTATACCATGCTTTTTCAAACCACTCAACCGTTTTCCTTTATTTCAAGAAGCAGCAGCTCCATGGTCAAATCAAAATTCACATTGGCATCCAGTCTGCTCTTCGCCGTGGAAAGTGCCCTGATAACCGATTCGATTCCTTCATAGGAGGTCCTGCCTGCCACCTTGCGGATATTCTGGGTTTCCTCGCGGAATACCAGATGGTTGGCATCTCTGGTCGCCTTGAACAACAGCACATCCCTGTACCAAATAGCCAGAATGTCCAGATAATCATTGACATCCAGCTTATACTCCGAGATATTTTTGATTGCCGCTACCATTTCAGTGACATCCATATCGTGCACATATTTCAAAAGAGAAAGGGCCTCTTCCTTCACTCTCTCAAAATCTTCACTGGCTGCCAGATGCTTTGCTTTGCCGATATTGCCTCTGGCAAATGCCACGCAGACCTCTGCCTTGTAATCCGGCACCTGCATCTGTGTCATCAGGAAATTCTTCACCTGTTCATCCGCTACCGGCTTCATATGTAAAATCACACATCTGCTCAAAATCGTCTGCAACAGGGAATTTACATTGGTAGTCAACAGAATGATCACCGCATAAGCAGGCGGCTCCTCCAGAGTCTTTAACAATGCGTTCTGTGCCTGAACGGTCATTTTTTCCGCTTCATTTACAATATATATCTTATAAGGACTGCTGTACGGCTTTATGGCAATATCCCCGTTAATCTGGGAGCGGATGTCATCCACGCCGATGGATCCCGGCTTTTCATGTGTCACACGGATAATATCCGGCTGATTGCCGGACAGCGCCTGCTTGCAGGAATGGCACTCCTGGCAGGGCTCTACCCCTTCCGACTCACATTGCAGCGCCATGGCAAAGACCTGGGCAATGTACTCTTTTCCCGAAAAGCGCTCTCCGTTAATGATATATGCATGGGAAATCTTCCCCATGGAAATCGCATTCTGCAAATGCTCCTTTATCTGTTCCTGTCCGATAATATCCTTAAATGCTGCCATTTTCTGCCCTTCTCCTTTATGTGAAAATATCCAGTAACAATCCTCTGATTTCCCCGATTTTATTTAAAATATTCAGATTGTCCTGCTCATCCTTCACCAGTTCCTGTGCCAGTTCATCCAGATTCTGGTCTATCAGCCGGATAATACCGTACACCCGGTGCCTGCCTCTTTTATCCAGAAAATTTTCTCTGGAAAAAGAGTGGGAACGACTGACGACCTCGTTCATAAATTCCTTTACCAGGCTGCGATAGCGCTTCATATCCCGCACATCCCTGCGCTTGTAAAGCCGCTCCCCCTGCATGGTAATCTCTTCCATCAGCCCCTGCAGCCTGGTCTGCAGCTCTGCTTCTTCAATATGGCTGGCAAGCGTGAACTTAAAGCTGCCGTCAGTTGGCTTTACTTCCTTTGCCTGCTGCACTGTCTGGGACTGTCCGACCTGATCCACTTTTATGTCCATACGCTTACCTCCTTCCTGCCTAAAGAAACGCTATTTCAGGCTCTCTGAAATATAATCCTCAATTTCCTGCAAACACTGCTCCAGATTTTCATTATAAAACCGTCTGGTGATGCCCGCCTGCGCTATCTTCTCTTCTGAAAAATCCTCACTGTCAGCCAGAAAACGCCTGCACATCTCCTCATACCGGGGAGATGCCTGTTTCTTTTCCCTGTCAAGAGCACGCTGCAGCCTGATGCCGTCATCCAGCTCAATCAATACCGGCACCATGCGCTCTGCGCCGAAATAAGCTTTGGTGCTCTCATAGGATTCCAGGGTTCCAATACAGATATAGCTTTGTTTTTGCAGCTCAATCTGCCCATCATCCACCGTAAAATACCGCCACAGGCCATGATATGTATGGTAGGCACGGTGTTCTATCACCCTGCCACTCTCCATCAGCTTTTCATAGCCCTCTTCATCGGTAAAAAAGTACTCCACCCCATTCTGCTCCTTGATGCGAATCGGTCTCGTCGTATAGGGAATGATTTTCTTTAAATCAAAGCAGTTATTCTGTAAAAGCCTTTTATAAATGGTATCCTTTCCCGTGGAGCTTTTCCCCATCAGATATACTATCTTCCCCATTTTATTACTCTACCTCTACCACATGTATCATATCGGTTTTGCCGGCAATTCCCAAGGGAACACCTGCTGTTATGACAACAGTGTCACCCGTCTTTACCAGTCCGGCCTGCTTGCTCTTGAATACTGCTTCCTCAAAAAGAGCATCCGTAGTCTGTTCCTTTTTAATCATAACCGGATTGACACCCCAAAGCAGATTGAGCTGCCTGCATACCTTTTCGTCCAGCGTGCAGCCGATAATCTGACAGCCGGGTTTGTAACGGGCGATCATATTGGCTGTAAAGCCAGACATGGTGACCGTAATGATGGCTGCTGCCTTCAAATCCATAGCCACGCTACAGGTCGCATAGGAGATTGCAGTGGTAATATCCGGTGCCCCTCCGGACTCACTCTGGCGTTTCTGCATCCTGCTGCGGTAATCGATATCCTGCTCTGCGCGCTCCGCAATTCTTGCCATAGTCTTAACCGCCTCCACGGGATACAGGCCGGCTGCACTTTCCCCGGAAAGCATGATTGCGGTGGTACCGTCATAAATAGCATTGGCAATATCCGTTGCCTCCGCTCTGGTAGGACGCGGATTCTTAATCATGGACTCTAACATCTGGGTAGCGGTTATAACATGCTTACCCTGTGCCACTGCCATCTTGATCATCTTTTTCTGTAAAATAGGCACTTCTTCCATGGCAACCTCTACACCCATGTCGCCACGTGCTACCATGATACCGTCCGACACATCGATAATCTCCTGCAGATTGTCGATACCCTGCATATTTTCAATCTTGGCAATAATCTTCATCCTGCTGTTTCGCTCATCCAGGATTTTCCTTACTTCCAGGATATCCTCCTTCGTTCTGGCAAAGGAAGCTGCGATAAAATCAAAGCCATGCTCGATACCAAAGATAATGTCCTCTCTGTCCACTGCGCTGATATAGGGCATGGACAAAATGGCACCTGGAACGTTGACACCTTTGTGGTTGGATACAAAGCCACCGTTGATGACACGGCAGACAATATCATTTCCTGTAATTTCCTCCACCGTCATTTCAATCAGGCCGTCATCAATCAGAATTGTCATTCCGACACTTATGTCATTTTTAAGATTCTTATAAGAAATAGTCGCCTTTTCGGCAGTACCCATCATCTCATCAGTAGTCAGAGTGAACAACTGCCCTGCCTTTAGCTCTACCTTTCCGCCCTCAAAATCCCGCAGACGGATTTCCGGTCCCTTGGTATCCAGCAGCGTTGCTACAGGCAGCCCCAGTTCCTTTCTTACCTTTAACACTCTATTGAATTTTTCCAACTGTTCCTTGTGGGTTCCGTGGGAAAAATTGAAACGGGCCACATTCATGCCGGCTAACATCAGCTCTCTTAATTTTTCTTCACTCTCACTTGCCGGTCCTATTGTACAGATAATCTTTGTTTTTCTCATAATATAACTCCTCTTTATTATTTCCTGATTTACTTTTTCGTGCATTCTATTTCAGCACTTTCACATATATCCTGCCGTTTCTCTCCTCTATGCCCTGTACGGTCAGACCGTCCTTCGCATAGCTCTGCAGACACAGACAGATATCTTTTGTAAACCGCTCCCCCGGTACAATTAACGGAATGCCCGGTGGGTAAAGGTTGATAAACTCTCCTGCAATACGTCCCTCTGCTGCAGTCAGCAATACCGCTTCGCTCTCCCCATCCCATGCCTTGGATAACGAACAAGCTCTTTCGGGTAATGGGATAGAATCTTTCGAAGCTTCTCCATAGGCCGTGGCACGCTCTTCCTGCCGGTTTTTCCCCGCTTCAGTGCTGCGTCTTTGACACTCTTTATCTATTTTAAGCAGAGCATCCGTCAGGCGCTCATAGCCTTCCCCGGTGTCGCCTACCGTAAACATGGCCAGTACATATTTGCCTGCTGCCATCTCCATCTGTAAATGGTATTGCCTTAACAAAATATCATAAAGCTGCTGCCCGGACAGCGTTCCGCTTAAGTCCGCAATTACCAGCTTTCCGATATCCATATTTTCTTCCTGTAAGATATGGATACATTTGCAGCCCGCAAGCCTTGTCAGCATTTGATTCCAGTTTTCCCAAAAATCACCGAATAATTTATCAGCATTGGAAGAAACCATATCTATCGCTTCCTCCATGCCCGCCATGAAGACATAGGATGGGCTGCTGCTTTGGTAAATCCTTAAAAATCTTTTTAATTTTTCCCTGTCTACAAGCTGCCCGTTCACATGTAAAATGGCCGTCTGGGTCATGGACGGCAGCGTCTTATGAAGGCTCTGCACCACCAGGTCAGCACCCAGCCTGCTGCTGTTTTTGGGCCAACTGGGGTGAAATCCCAGATGGGCTCCATGGGCCTCATCCACAATCAGCGGGATACCTCTTTTATGGGCTGCTTCTGCAATTCCCGCTACATCCGCCAGCATACCCTCATAGGTGGGCGAGACAATCAACACTGCCCGTATCCCTTCCTCCCTGGAAAGCGCCTGCTCTACCTCGTCTGCCGCTGCCGGCAAGCTGCAGCCAAACTCCGGCTGTACGCCCGGGCAAAGATACTGTATCTCCAGTTTTCTCAGATAAGCTGCATGATATGCGGATTTGTGGCATCCGCGAACCATCAAAAGCTTCTCCCCTTCCGGTACTGCCGCCGATATGGCACTCAATATCCCGGAGGTGCTGCCGTCTACCAGATAGAAGCTCTCTTCCGCTCCATAAGCCTTTGCCGCTTTTTCCTGAAGCTGCCGTAAAATTCCTTTTGTATCATGAAGATTGTCAAAGCCCTCTATTTCAGTGATGTCCAGATGGGCCAACGGAGCCAGCGTATCACCGCAAAGCCGTCTTTTATGCCCCGGCATATGATAAGGGTAATAGTCCGTATGGGAATATTCCTCCAGCTTTTGATATAAGTCGCCCATAATCAGTACTCCGTTCTGCTTCTCCTGATGCCATGTCCCTTGTGTACGTGTACTGTCTCCAAAAGGGAACACCATTTATCGGCAACCGTCACAATCCACGCTTCCCTGCACATAGGAGGCACGACGGTCATCGGCCACATATGCTTTTCAATAATGTCCTGTTCCCTGGGTGTCAGCCGGTACTCTCTTTTTGCGTTGTTCAGTGCGATACCCGGATGGCGGAAGCCGTGCAGCCTGGCCAATTTCACATGCTCCGGATCATGCCAGTCATACAAAAAATAGTCATGAAGCAGCGCTCCTCTCACCAGTTCGTCCTTTTTACAGGAAATTCCCAGCTTTTCCAGCTTATCGCTGATAGCAAGACTGTATTTGGCAACGTTCATGCAATGGTTATTCACCGTCATGTTGCCATGCTGGATGTGAGTCTTGGTACGATTGAAATTTTTCGAATTTACAATATCCGCTGCATCCCGCATAATTTCCCTGTGCAGCCTGCGCTGCTTCAGATAATTCCTTATCCACTTTTCCGCCTGTTTTTGATTTCGGGCTTTATAGCTTCTCACAGTTGCTCCTTTCCAAGCGCCCATTGGACGCTTTGGGTCCGTTGTGCACAGAATGCAAATTTCACACACAAAGCAAAGTGTACAGATACTAAAATCAATAATAGCAGACAACCGGGAAGCCCTTGGACACATAGCCATAGATGGCGGCTGCCATATCCAGAGGAAGATTGATGCATCCATGGGAACCTCTCGTCAGATAAATATCTCCTCCGAAGCTCCTCCTCCAGGTAGCATCATGCATCCCGATATTCCCATTAAAGGGCATCCAATAGCTCACCGGTGTTTCGTAATCATCGCCACGAAGCACTGCATTGGTGGTTTTATAGGTAATTCCAAAGACACCTGCCGGAGTTCCACAGCCATTGGACATATTGCCCGATACAAAATCCGTTTCCAGGACCAGCTTGCCATCCTCATACAGATAGAGGTGCTGGCCGGTCAGGTCCACTTCTACATAAGAATTGCCGATATCATTGGAGCCCTTCGCCCAGCCCTTGCAGCTGTATTCCGGCTCCCTGTCTGTCACAACTCCTTCTAAAATCAGCTCCGTCAGGGCTGCTGTTTCCGCTTCCTTGTCCGTCTTCCAGCCATAAGCGCCGCTGGGCAATGTCACTTCTGCCCCGAGAGTCGTCAGAAAATTCCTCTTCTTGCCGTAAGTATCGTATTGCTTGGCCTTTTCTGCCACATATGCCGCAATCTGTTCTTCATCCAGCAAAATTTCGTCTCCATCAAAAATCAGCCAGTCGTGTATCAAATCACCGTCCACAATCTCTTCTGAACCATTCCAGTCGTAGGTAATGCAAGTTCCCACCAGCTTATTCAAGGCCTCCAGCCTCTCCTGCAGCTGCTCGTTATCCGAAGTGATCTCCGGCTGTTCATAGCATTTTGCATCTTCCAGATTGAGTACCGCATCCATACGGGTAATGGCCTCACCCGCATGTAAAAGCGTCAGTTCCTCAACCAGCAGTGTGCCTTCTTTTTCCGGAATCATTTCATATTGCTTCTTGTCCTCCAGATATTCGCTGATATAAGCATTCTGCGGCTCCACGCCTGCTGAGGGTTCAAACAATCCTGCCTGTTTAAGCGTATCCCGCAAGGCATCCTGATCATACAGCACCGTAGAAGAAATCTCATAAACAGTAGCATCCTCGCTTAGAAAGCGCAATGGCCAGCAATATACATTTTGAGGCTTTAACAGTTCCTCGATACTCTCCTCGTTTGTGAACATCATGCCCACATCCCTTGGGGAAACCGTTGCTACTTCCTTACCGTCCCTGTCCACCAGCTTCAGACTGTAATTGTCTTCGTACCATTGCTGAAATAGAAGACTTGCTTCCTCCACTGTCAGGTTGTCAAAGCTAAGTCCGTTTACAATAGTATTCGGCAGAAAATGCCGCTCATAATAGTATGCCCCACCAAAATATGCCAATACCAGCATGCTAATGAGAAGAAGCGCTATCGCTACTATAAGAGGATGCTTCTTTTTGTCCGATTTCTGATCCCGAATCTGCTGCTCTTCCTTTTTCTGCTCCTCAGTCTGCTGCTTCTCAGTCTGCTGCTTCTCAGTCTGCTGCTCCTCAGTCTGTTGCCCTTCAATCTTTTTCTCTTCTGTATTATTATCTTTTGTAGACATCTTTCTGACATTCTCCATATACATACTGCCTGGTATGCTGACACGTTCCTCTTTGCTAAACATGTCAACACGCTATTTTGGCACTTTATTATATCATTAATTCTGACAAAAAAACAGCATATCGGCCTAAAAAATTCATGAAAGATAAATTCTTTACACAAAAATTACCTGCACAAGCACCATGTAAAAGGCGGTCCCGAGTCCAATGCTTAAAAGAGTGTTCCTTTTCCATAGATGAAGCGCCACCACCAAAGCTACAGCCAATAGCTGCGGCAGCCCATGATTTCCTGTAAACAGGCTGATTCCCTTCAGACAGTATACCACCAGAACAGCCATGATGGCACAGGGCAGAACCTCTCCCAGATACCTGATTATCTTTGGCACCTCTTTTTTTCCGCCAAAAACAAGAAAGGGCAGCGCCCTGATGACCAGCGTCGTAAGCGCACACACCGCTATAATCCAGATGGAATGCTCCCAATTCATGCCGCATCCTCCTCTCCACCTGTCACACTTCTAAATATCAGTAAAATCATCATGGACAGGGTCAGCGCCGGCAAAAGAAATTTGTCCGGTCCCAATAAAAGCAATGACAGCACCGCCGCCACAAAACCCACGATAGCAGGAAAGTGATTCTTATTTTCCAGCCACTGATTCACCACTATGACTACAAACAGTGCTGTCATGGAAAAATCAATGCCTGTCGTATCAAGGGTTATCATCTGCCCTATCAACGCTCCTGCTACCGAGCCGGCAATCCAGTAAAGCTGGTCCAGCGCAGAAATCATAAAAGAAACCTTTTTTTCATCCATTCCTTCCGGCACCTTCAGGCTGCATAAAACAGAATAAGTTTCGTCTGTCAGGGAAAATACCATATAGGGGTAGGCTCTCCCCATTTTCTTGTATTTCTCAATAAAAGAAAGCCCGTAGAAAATATGTCTTCCGTTGATGAACAGCGTCATGGCAAAGGTAGACAGCAGGCTCGCACCGCCGGCAAGCAGCGTTACCAGCACAAACTGCATGCTCCCTGCATATACGCACAGACTGATAAGAAAGGCCCATAGCCAGTTGTAGCCTGCATCCTGAAGCATCAGTCCAAAGGCTATGCCCAGAAAAATGTATCCCAAAAGCACCGGGATTGTCTGTGTAAAGGCATATGTATATTCGTTTTTCTTATGTAACATGATTTTTTCTCCCGTAATATACCATTTCCTCTTGCATTACAAATGCATATAAAAAGGAAAAATTGCAAAAATATTATAGCACGTTTAGCCGATATGTGAAAACTGTTTGTATCCGTCGCAGACAAGGCAGGAAAGGTTTTTTATATAATAACAGGGAGAAGACAAAAGTTTTCTCCCGTAAATGCTCAAATCTATTATAATGTGGTAAAACATAAACTTTTTCGTTTTAGAAACATGTCAAAAGTGCCAGCACAATGGTAATTGCCACCGGAACAGTGACGGTATCATTTCCGTTATGGGAGTACAATTCGGATGCTGCGGAAAAAGGCACCGCAATAACGGCAAAAGCCAGGCAGAGATACCAGGGCAGCGGGCTGGTAATCAGAAGCGTAACAAAGGCCGTTATCGCAGAAGTGACAGCCATTGCCGTTGTGCCCTCCCATGTTTTATGGGAATCGGCATACCGCAGCCGGATTGGATGCCTGCCAAATCGTTTACCGCACAGGGCCGCGGCAGTATCGGCAATTCCCCATGTAATGATTGCCGCAACAGCTATGTACGGTTTGTGCAGAACACCGCAACAGAAGGCAACAATCGCCGTATGGGTTCCGAACAGCAGAAACAGACTTTTCTTGACCTCACCCGGCTTGCGCTCGATAAACAAGTCGGTATAACCCCGCCATTTTTCCAGCAGACACAGAATGGGAAATACCGCAAATGTAAACAGCACGGCACACACCACAGCAGCATGCCAGCTTTCTGCCACATACATCATAAAGATGATGGAAGCCAATGCCGGAAACTGCAGGAGCTTGCGGGCAACCTCACGGGGCATTTTAAAGCAGAACCGCAGCGAAAGAATCACGACCACCACACCAGCAATAAACAGCAGGTACCAGCCCATACACCGGAGCGTCTGCCACACCAGGGAGCAGCCTGCGATGGCGTCCCGATAGTTGAGAATCAAAAGCACTGAACCGAGGACGGTAAGAATAGCGCCGGTTACAATGCCCACAATCCTGTTGTTGACCTTATTGGCAAACTGCGCGGACACAACAGAGCCGATTGTTGCAGTCACAATGCAGATAAGCAGCACATCCCAGCGTTCAAAAACGATAGCCGGGTCAATCATTGCGTGGCTGACAAAAGCGATCAAAGCGGTAAAGGTCATAATAAAGGTGCTGGTTCCTACAGCCGGTTTTCTGTCCATACCGAGGAAAGCGGTGAACACCACCAGCATCATCATTCCGCCACCGGAACCCACAAAGCCCGTACCGAAACCGATAGTAAGACCAAAAAACAGAGAGATAACGACTCCCTTCCAGTCCAGCCTTGCACCCTTGGCAACTGTTTTTTCCCGCTGAGTATCCGGTTTTATCAGGAAACGAATACCGATGCCTACACACAAGAAGAGGGAAAAAGTGCCAAGCACTACATTGCCGACCGAAAAGGCAGCAAAGCTGCCTGCAATACACATCCCTACCACACAGACAAACACAATCCAGCCGCGCTTTAGGTCAATATTTTTATGCTTTATGTAAATGCCGGTGGTAAATGCTGAGCCAAGTATATCCGATGCCAACGCAATCGCCGTTGCATGGTAAGCTCCTGTTTCCCCGGCAAAGGACGGACACAACACAATAAGGATTGGCACCATCACCGTAGCGGCTGATAATCCGGCAAGACCGGTTCCGATTCCGGCTCCCAATGCTGCAATAATATACAAAAAATATTCCATATCACTACACCTCTTGACTATTTCCTTTTCTATATCTATAATTTACTATAATTTTACTTCAATTTTACTCAACATCTGTTGATTCTACAACCGACAGATGAGTCGAAAATGTTGAATTCTGTCAGAAAAGGAGCATGTCAGGGAAATGAAACCAAATCAGCGCATCATGCTTACCAAACAGCTTGTCCACCGTGAATTTTTGCTGCTGATGAAGAAGAAAAGCATTCATCAGATATCCATTCGGGAGTTGTGCGAAAAGGCTGGAATCAATCGAACTACCTTTTATAACCACTACGGAAGTCAATATGATGTGCTTACGGAGATTGGAGACTGGTATCTTGCCGATATTGCCCAGACCATTGAAGAAACAGATGTGCAGAGCAAGGACAGCGTTTACAGCAAGGTAGCGCTGGTGCTGCAATATGTCCTCGATAATCTTGAGCTTTCCTCCATGCTGATCAATAACGGCATCGATGAAACCTTTGCAGTAAGGCTGTTTTCTCTCCCCAAAATCGAGGAGATGCTGAATGATTCACTGATGGGAGTAGAAAATGAAAAAGAAAAAGCTGCCATGATTGCTTTCGCTATCTCTGGCAGCTATAAACTGGTACAGGACTGGATCAACGATGAGAACCGGATACCTCCGATGGAGGAAGCGCAGCTGATCCTCACCCTTGCCGGCCGGGTTTGCCGGTGGATGGAATGATTTTGCTACTTCTGAAGGATATTATTAACTAACATATTCCCTATTGGAATGTTGAATATATAACACATACCGAACAGCACGCAACCAGTCGATTATCGCAAACACAACCATAAAAATGAATAAGCTCGTTCTCAATAGCCGTTCTTAGGCTTCTAAAATCATCCTTTCCATAATATATTTATTACAACGCTTAATGCGATGAATAGCAATGCTCATGTGATACATATCTTATTTTCAATACGCAGGCTTGCTTCCATATGCATAATCCAATGTCTGGAAAATGGCATTTGAATCAGTCCCCTCACATCCTTACCACACCAATAATCAATCAACCAATAGGCATTGTCATCTGTGCTTACAACAGACAATGATTTTAGATAATCCTTGTCCCTATCCGTCATTTTACGTTTTAATTCCGAATATTCCAAACCTTTCAATATCTCTTCTGTGCTTTCTTTCACATCAGAAATATATTGATACAACTCTTCCAGATTTAACTGTTTTGAGAAATTCGAAATCTGCTCTTTTACCAGTTCATTCCCCGTTGTAATAATTGGGGAGCCTATACGTTCCCTATAATTTCCGGAAAAAAACACCTGTTCATCGCCTTTTACTAAAGAATGGGCGACAATATCTTCAATACGAAAAATATGCCATAAGGAATAGGCGATGGTTTTGCTGTGATAGCCCTCCGCATTGATAAAAGGAATTGCATTAAAATCTTCTCTTCTCAATTCCGTTTTGAAACGATATATTTCATCCATCAATTTTTGGCGCAGTTCCAAAAGGGTTTCAATTCCTTCAGGAAATGTAGCTGCTTTCTTTATTTGGGATTGCACTATCTTATTTAATTCAGACCATTCTTTGTTCATGTGCCTCCTCCCGGTAAATCCTATTTTCAATCAAGCCAACCGAAAGTTATTTCTTATGCCACTGATAAAATTCTTTTAAATCAGCTTTCACATCATCCGGCAATTCCGTTTTTTTGATACCCTGAATTGCTCCCTCCAGCGCCAGCAATCTATGAATACATGCTGTTTCATCAATTTCCTGGATTTTTAACCAGGCTTGTTTTGCCCCGATTGCCTTTAAATCTTCTTCTGTCACAATCCCTACTTCGTTTAGCTGCTCTTCTACCACTTTTCCTATGTTCGGTAATTTTGATAACTCTCCCATAATCTCTTTCCTCCTTAATCCTATAGTTCTCAAATGTAAATTAAAGAGAACTCCTCCATTCTTCCTCTAGGATAGCCATCAAGATATCATCAGCATACTGATTCCCGTCTTTTATGGCATCGCGTAAAATCCCCTCACGCTTAAATCCGGCTTTTTCATATGCTTTTAAAGCCCTGGGATTAAATGAAAACACATCCAGTGCCAGACGATGAAGCTTTATTTCGTTAAAAGCAAACTCAAGCATATGCCCAATTACCCAGGTCCCTATCCCCTTTCCATATATCTCTGAAGAAAATAACGCAATTCTAAAATTTGCACAATTCACAACTTTATCAATTTCATTAATTACACTTTCCCCAACAATATGTCCATCCGGTGAAATAATTAAAAAATCATATCGTTCGTCCGAATCTATACATTGCAAAAAATAATTAACAACCTCATCATGGGTGAAATTTGGCTTGCAACCGGTTAATCGAGCTGTTTCCGGGTCAAGTGGATTGAAGTTATTTGAATAATATTCTTCAGCATCTTCTTTGACCGCTAATCTTAAAATATATCCTTCTTTTTCCCACATATTTGTTTTCATATTACAAAATTCCAATCTGCCATTATTTAAATCAATTGTACCACGAAACA
>JBJFCM010000049.1:0-3420 GCA_051888955.1 Lachnospiraceae bacterium
AAAAAAACCTTTTACAAACAGGAAATTTATGCTATACTACACAGGTATGATGTGAAAAGAAGTTCTATAAGGAGGTTTGTTCCATATGAAACACATTAAGACATTGAATACCAGAGATTTAAAGGAATCCATGAAGAAGGGCGGCTGCGGCGAGTGCCAGACTTCCTGCCAGTCAGCATGCAAGACATCCTGTACAGTAGGCAACCAGAGTTGCGAGAAGATTAAATAATTATCTGTATACAAGATGTAATAGTCAGAGAGCAGCGATTTGCGTCGCTGCTTCATTTTTGTACAACATATAAGAGAAAGTTAGAAACGAGGAAAATTGCGTGATACATCAATATAAAAGCAATGGCTATAACATTGTCATGGATGTGAACAGCGGCTCCGTACATGTGGTGGACGATATTGTTTACGATATGATTTCCCTGATTGAGCCTCTTGTGGAGGAAGGGATAAAGGATTCCGACCTGATAAAGGCGGCGGTGCTGAATTGCGTCAATCTGCCGTATCCTGAGGAAGAAGTAAGGGAAGCGGTGGATGAGGTGCTGGAACTGGAAAAGCAGGGACAGTTGTTCGCACCGGATATCTATGAAAACTATATTTTTGATTTTAAGAACAGGGAGACTGTGGTAAAGGCATTGTGCCTGCATATTGCCCACGATTGCAACCTGGCCTGTCAGTACTGTTTTGCTGAAGAAGGGGAGTATCACGGCAGAAGGGCGCTGATGAGCTTTGAGGTCGGAAAAAAGGCGCTGGATTTTCTGGTGGCCAATTCCGGTAACCGGGTTAATCTGGAGGTGGATTTCTTCGGTGGCGAGCCCACTATGAACTGGCAGGTGGTAAAGGATCTGGTTCTTTACGGCAGAAGCCTTGAGAAACCCCATAATAAAAAGTTCCGTTTTACCCTGACGACGAACGGCGTTCTTCTAAATGATGATATTCTGGAGTTTGCCAACAGGGAAATGGCCAATATCGTACTTAGCATTGACGGTAGGAAAGAGGTCAACGACAAAATGCGTCCTTTCCGCGGAGGGCAGGGCAGCTATGACCTGATTGTTCCGAAATTTCAAAAGGTGGCAGAGAGCCGTGGCCAGATGAATTATTATGTGCGCGGTACCTTTACCCACAACAATCTGGATTTTTCTGAGGATGTGCTGCATCTGGCGGATTTGGGCTTTAAGCAGATTTCTGTGGAGCCTGTTGTGGCGAAACCGGAGGATTGGTATTCCATTAAGGAAGAGGACATTCCCAGACTTAAAAGTGAGTATGATAAGCTGGCTGTAGAGATGATTAAGAGAAGAAAAGAAGGCAATGGCTTTAATTTCTTCCACTTTATGATAGATCTGGAGGGCGGTCCCTGTGTGGCAAAACGACTTTCCGGCTGTGGTTCCGGAACGGAATATCTTGCAGTAACGCCCTGGGGAGATTTATATCCCTGCCATCAGTTTGTAGGACAGGAAAAATTCCTGATGGGCAATGTGGACGACGGTATTGTCAACACGGAATTAAGAGATGAATTTAAGTGCTGCAATGTGTATGCAAAGGAAAAATGTAAAAAATGCTTTGCAAAATTCTACTGCAGTGGCGGCTGTGCTGCCAATTCCTACAACTTCCATGGCAATATCAACGATGCGTATGATGTGGGATGTGAATTACAGCGCAAGCGTATCGAGTGTGCGATTATGATAAAAGCAGCTTTGGCTGAAATGGAGGAAGCAAATCATGAAGAAGAGTAAAGCAATTGCAATCCTGCTGGCATTTTTCCTGGTGCTGGCAGGCGTTACCTATGTAGACATTGCTGGGATTGACGGAGTAGGAACTGCTTCTGCTTCAGATATTACCCTGGGACTGGATCTTGCAGGCGGTGTCAGCATTACCTATCAGGTAGTGGGAGAGGAAGAACCCAGCCAGGAAGACATGAAGGATACAATCAGTAAGCTCCAGCAGCGTGTTTACAACTACAGCACTGAGGCCCTGGTATATCAGGAGGGAAGCGACAGAATCAATATCGAGATTCCCGGTGTATCCGATGCCAATGCTATTCTGGAGGAACTGGGAAAGCCAGGTACTTTATATTTTATCCATCAGAGAGGTGCTGACGGTACAGAGAACTATACACAGAGCTACAGTACCGATGCCGATGGCAACTATTATATCAGCTATACCCTGAACAAGACGATTGAAGAGCTGGAAGCTGACGGCTCCATTGCCCTCTACGGTACAGATGTGGAAAGTGCGGAAGCAGGCAGCATTAAAGACCAGCTGACGGGAAATTCAGAATTTTGTGTTGATTTGATTATGACCAAAGAGGGAACACAGAAGTTTGCAGATGCCACCACAAGGGCAGCAGCAAGTGGAGAAACCCTTGCTATTTATTATGACGGTACCTTTTTAAGCGTGCCTACCGTACAACAGGCACTGACAGACGGTAGAGCCCAGATTACCGGTAGCTTTACCTATGAGAGTGCGGACAAACTTGCATCCCAGATTCGTATTGGTGGTTTGAAGCTGGAACTGGAGGAGCTGCATTCCAAGGTGGTAGGTGCACAGATGGGCTCTGAAGCCATTTCCACCAGCATCAAGGCTGCGGCAATCGGACTTGCAGTAGTAGCAGTATTCATGATTGTGATTTACTTTATTTCCGGTCTGGCAGCCAGCCTGGCACTTCTTTTGTACACAGCACTGGTTGTACTTTTAATCAATGGTTTCGGCATGACGCTGACCCTGCCCGGTATTGCAGGTATCATCCTGTCAATCGGTATGGCAGTAGATGCCAATGTTATTATCTTTGCCCGTATCAGAGAGGAACTGGCTACCGGAAAGACGGTGAAGTCAGCTGTTAAAATTGGTTTTGATAAGGCTCTTTCTGCTATTATTGACGGTAACGTAACGACTCTGATTGCGGCAGCGGTCCTTTGGATATTGGGTTCCGGCTCTATCAGAGGCTTTGCACAGACCCTGATACTTGGTATTGCACTTTCCATGTTTACGGCACTTTTCGTGACCAGATGGCTGATCAGAGCGCTGTATGCATTGGGCTTTAGCAATGAAAAGTGGTTTGGTGTGGCCAAAGAGCATAAGGTGATTGATTTCGTAGGGAAGAAAGCAATTTATTTTGCTATTTCCCTGGTACTTATCATTGGCGGTTTCGTAATGATGGGCGTGAACAAGGCAAATGACGGTGTGGCCCTGAATTACAGCCTGGACTTTGTAGGCGGTACTTCTACCTCCGTTACCTTTAACGAGGAGATGTCTTTGGCTGATATTGAAGCCAATGTTATTCCGAAACTGGAAGCAATTTCCGGCAGCGCTGTACAGCCTCAGCCTGTGCAGGGAACCAATGAGGTGGTATTTAAGAGCAATGCGCTGAATGTGGAGCAGAGAAGCGAAATAGAAGACATGCTTCTGGCTGACTTT
>JBJFCM010000050.1:0-5718 GCA_051888955.1 Lachnospiraceae bacterium
GTAGAGAACTGGGAGTGCAGCCCGCAGACTGCCTGGCAGTGGAGGATTCTCCCAACGGTGTGATGTCCGCCGTGGCAGCAGGCCTGCATGTAGTGATGGTACCGGACCAGACAGAACCGGATGAGGAGCTGGCAAAGAAGCTGTACGCCTGCATCCCGTCGCTTCATGAACTGCCGGAACTTTTGGGAAAATAGCTGTATAATTTTGCTAACCGGGCTTTTTTTCTGCCGACTATATAGGTGTAACATTCATGGATGGAGCAAACAGGTAACTATTATGAAAACGGATGAAACAATCAGGCTGCTTTCGGATAAAGCATTTTTGGACAAGCTGTTCGGCTATGCCTATAAAAGGTGTGCTACAGCCCATGAAGCTGAGGATTTGTGCTCGGATATCCTGATGAACGTGTTAAAAGGTATCAGGCAGGGCAGGCCCGTGGATAATTTTTATGCCTATGTCTGGACGATTGCCCGGCGCACCTATGCCGATTATTGTGAAAAGAGAAAATTGCAGTCGGATACTTTAAGCAACGTTGAATATATGGAACAGATATCGGGAATGCAGATAAATCCGATTGAGGAATTTGCGGAAAAAGAGGAAGATGCCTTAAAACTGAAGCAGGTCATGCGGGAAATCGCCTTTTTATCTAAAGTATATCGGGATGTCATGGTCATGTACTATTTGGATGAGAGGAAGGTGTCCGAGATTGCGGCACAGCTTGACATTTCCGAGACTACAGTGAAGCAGCGATTGTTTTCAGCCCGTAACACTATCAGAAAAGAGGTAGAAAAAATGGACAGCAAGAATTTATCGTTGAAGCCGGTTTTTATGTGGTTTTCGGGGACAGGAAATCCCATAGGTAATAATCCGGCGGAATATGCGAACCGTTTGCTTTCCCAGAATCTTGTGTATCTTTGCAAAAAAGAGGCAAAAAGCGCGAAGGAGCTTTCGGAGGCGCTGGGGGTTCCGATGATCTATATAGAACAGGAGCTGGCAATTCAATGCAATGGTGTAAACGGAAACTATGGATTACTTCGGAAGCTGGAGAACGGAAAATATATTTCCAATATTCTGATTGCGGATAAGAAGGAGGAAAAAGAAGCCAACGCCCTATACAGAAAGCATCTTGAGGAATATTGTGGAAGCTTAAAAAGGGTCACTGCCCGGAACCGGGATAAAATGCTGGATTTTCCTTTCCTGAGTCCGCAGAAGGACCCTCAGTTCATTTTGTGGTCGTTGATCGCAGCTGCAGGCGTAGTTTGGGACCTGCAGAAGCAGGTGGAGCGCATCCTGTCAGAAAAATATTTTAAGGATGTGGAACCAATCAAACGGGAATATACGGTTGTTGCGTTAGCAGACAGTTTTGAGGAGGCATCCGATCGAAGCATGACATTATGGGGGTGCGATGGCATTGGAGCCAACAATCTCTGTGGTTATTCTCGGATAAATGTAACCAATATTTACGGCAAATATATAGATCGACATTTTTGCTGTGGACACAATATTTCCATGGATTCCCAGTTGCTTCTGACAGTACGGGCAATTGGTGGGCTTTTGGTGGAAACGCTGTCTGATGAGGAAAAGGAAGTAGCAGCAAAGGCTATTGAATGCGGTTATCTTCGGAAATGCGGCAATATACTGGAGCCGAACATTCTGGTTCTGGAAGAGGAAAAACGCAGTGCCTTTTACAATCTGCTCGCAGATATGAATGAGGAAACAAAAAGCATTGCAGAAAAAATCGCAGAGGAGGTTGCTGTATTTATCAAAAAGCATGTTCCAAAGCACCTTTTAGGAGAATATCAGACTTATAGCACTTTGATTGCAGGGAGCAGCATCCTGCCTGATGTGATAGAGGAATGTGTGAAGGAAGGCCTGCTTAAAGTGCCTGGGAACCGTATCTGCGGGGAAGGAACCGTTATGGTGGTAAAGAAGTAGTAAAAATCAATACTTGCCTAAAGTAAGGTTTTCTGTTAAAATAGCCTTACTTTAGGCGATGGATGTGGGAAGGCTATCTATACTTCGACAATCTGTCAAGCTTCTAAATATTCAATGTTTCAGTGGACTGTCCGCTTCGGACAATTACCCGGATATAAGATACAAACTTAAAAATTTTTGATAAAAAATACAATTCATATAAAAAGGATAACACAATAAAACGTTAAAAATATAACAGCACATTGCCTAAAGCGTGTTTTCTTTGTATAATGAGCATTAGATAGTTTCCCATATGGCAGGAAAGGAGCTATATGGAGGAAGAGTATTCCAAGCTACAATTGGAGGACAAGGCACTGAAAAGTGCCAGTATGTATTTCGGGCAGGAGCTGCTGCCCTATTTGGGGATTGGTAAGAAAATCCTGCGCATGGTGCCAACGGAACAGATTCGACTGGAGGCAGTCCGGACATTAGAAGATATCTTGTTTTTGATGGAGGATAACACTCTGGCACACTTTGAGTTTGAGAGCGTGGAGGTAAATCTGGATGATTTGCGCCGGTTCAGAACCTATGACGCATACACTGGACTGACCTACAAGGTGCCGGTCATTACGTATGTAATCTGTTCCGGCAAGGTTTCCCGGATACGCAGCGAATTGTGTGAGGCAGGTAACAGGTATCACATCATTCCCCTACAGATGAAACAAGAGGATGCAGATGTATTGTTTGCGGAATTGAGGTCTAAAGCAGCAAATGGGAATGTGCTTACCAAGAAAGATTTGGCACCGCTGCTTTTGACACCCTTGATGAATGGAAAGAGTTCTATCAGGGACAGGATATTGGGTGCGAAGGAAATATTAGACGCCGAAGGTACACAGTTGCAGACAGAGGAGAAGCAACATATGGAGGCGGTACTGTACGCTTTCGCCTGCAAATTTTTGGAAAAAGCCGATTTGAATGCGATAAAGGAGGTATTAGGCATGACAGTGTTAGGTGAGATGATATGGAATGATGGTTTAGAAGCCGGTAAAGGAGAAGGCAAGAGAGAAGGCAAAAGCCTTAATTTGATTACATTAATCTGCCGTAAGATAAAAAAAGGAAAATCCCCTGAACAAATAGCCGAGGATTTGGATGAGGAATTGCCTGTAGTGGAACGTATCTGCGAGGTCGCAAAGCAGTGCGCACCTGATTATGATTGTGAAGAGATTTATTGTTTATTGCAGACGAAGAGTTCAGATACGTGATCAGGTCATCTGGCTTGTAGCTGCCAAAAGGCAATGGCGCTGGCTGCTGCAACATTTAAAGAATCTACCCCATGGGACATGGGAATGCATACAGTATAATCACAGCCGGCAATTGTACAGGGAGCCAGACCATCCCCTTCCGTACCCAGTACAATTGCCAGTTTTTCTTCTGCGGCCAGCCTTGGGTCGTCTATGCGGATGGCATCGTCGTTCAAAGCCATGGCTACGGTCTTAAATCCCATATTTTGTAAAAGCTTCATACCCGGCCCGGGCCACTCTGCGGACTCATTGCCCATATAGGTCCATGGTACCTGAAAGACAGTACCCATACTGACCCTTGCGGCACGCCGGTATAAAGGGTCGCTGCATGCGGGAGTCAGTAATACCGCATCGATATTCAGTGCCGCAGCAGAGCGGAAAATGGCACCGATATTGGTAGGATTCATGATGTTTTCCAGTACAGCAATGCGGCGGGTACCGGTGCAGATTTCTTCCACGCTTGGTAATTTCCGGCGGCGCATGGCACATAACACACCGCGTGTCAGCTTAAAACCGGTGAGTCTGGTCAGTATATCAAAATCAGCAGTATACACCGGGATGTCACCACACCGGGCAATGATGTCCTGCGCCTCTCCGGTGATGTGTCTGCGTTCCAGCAAAAGGGAGACAGGTTCATATCCGGCATTCATCGCGCGCTCAATCACCTTGGGACTTTCTGTAATGAAAATGCCTCTCTCAGGTTCATGGTAATGAAGCAGCTGCACTTCCGAAAGGCGGGCGTAGATATCCAGTTCAGGGGCTGTAAAGTCAGTTATTTCGATGATGTTCGGCATGTTATCTCCTTTAAAAACCAACAGATGTGCAGAGTGGTTAGCTTAGAATTATTATAGTGGTTCAGTATAAGGGTGTCAAACGGGATTGGGCTGTTGTTTATGATTTTGCAAGAGGTATCCCACATTGCATATAGCGAATGAGAAAATTATAAAAAATAAAAAGGAAAATGTAAAATCTGGCAGAATATTGTTAGTGCACATTTTAAATATTTTTTTGAGCAGGGGTTTTAAAGAGATAACGGATAAACTAAGGTAGAGTACTGAAAGGAGAGCTGTAGATGAATTATGTCATGTCGGACATTCATGGTGATTATGACCGCTACATGCAGATGTTGCAGAAGATTCATTTTAGAGAAGCAGATACGTTATATATTTTAGGGGATGTGATTGACAGAGGTGCGCAGGGGATGAAAATCCTTCAGGATATGATGATGCGTCCGAATGTCATTCCCATTCTGGGCAACCACGAGTATATGGCATCTCTCTGTATGTCATGGCTGTTGCAGGAAGTCACAGAAGAGAGTGTCAATCATATGGATGCGGATATGTTACAGGGTCTGACAGAATGGATGAATGTAGGCGGAGAAGCCTCTATAACAGAGTTTCATAAGTTAACAACAGAAGAAAGAGAAGATATCATAGAGTATCTTTCGGAGTTTGCGTTATATGATGTAGTAGAGGCTGGTGGAAAGACATTTGTGTTGGTGCATGCCGGTTTGTGTAATTTCTCGCCGGACAGAGATTTGGATGACTATGATTTAAGCGAGATGCTGTTTCATGTGCCGGACTATGACAGAATATATTTTGAAGATAAATATCTGGTGACGGGTCATACTCCCACACGCATTGCTTATGCAGCAGAGAAAGGCATGCTGTTGGAGGAAATAGCTCCTTCAGAATATCAGGACAGGATATTTATGAAAAATCATCATATTGCCATTGACTGTGGATGCGGTTTCGACGGACAACTGGCCTGTCTGTGTCTGGAGACTATGGAAGAATATTACATATAGGAGGAAACGGGATGGCAATATATCTTACAGGTGATACTCATCGGAAATTTGGACGGATTTTTGATTTTTGCGAGGAATATGAAACGACAACAGAAGACGTCCTGGTGATTTTGGGTGATGCAGGAATCAACTTTTACTGTGATGCAAGGGATACTAATCTGAAAATAGAGTTGTCCAAACTGCCAGTTACTCTGTTTTGCGTGCACGGAAATCATGAGGAACGTCCTTTTCTGCTAGACAATTATGAAGAAAAAGAGTGGCGTGGCGGTATTGTCTATTATGAAGAGGATTATCCCAATCTGCTTTTTGCAAAAGATGGGGAAATCTATGATTTTGATGGAAAGAAAGCCATTGTCATAGGCGGGGCATATAGTATTGATAAATATTACAGACTGCTAAACGGTTTACCATGGTTTGAGAGCGAACTTCCCACGGATGAAATCAAGAAATATGTGGAGGAGCAGTTAGAGAAATGTGGCTGGCGCGTAGATTATGTATTTTCCCATACAGTCCCCGTTCAATATGAACCAGTATGGGCATTTATTCCAAATGTAAATCAGACTTTGGTAGACAAAACCATGGAAAAATGGCTTCAGAAAATAGGAGAAAAACTGGAATTTGAATGCTGGTATGCAGGCCACTATCATGTAGAAAGCCAGGAAGGACCCATTCGCATCATGTTTGAAGACTATGAGG
>JBJFCM010000050.1:5818-16297 GCA_051888955.1 Lachnospiraceae bacterium
TATGAGGTAGTTAAATATCCGGGAGAGGAACGCTGAAAGAAATGGCAGAAACCATTACCAAAAACAGACAGGATATGAAAGTGATATGCCGGATGTGTGAAAAGGCATTTGGCGCAGCAGATATCGTGGGTTCGGTGCAGGAACTGACGGATGGATTCTGCAACACAGCATATGATATTCAGCTTCGTGACAAAAGAGCCGTGATTCTGAAAGTAGCACCCGCAGAGGGCGTTGGGATGATGTCCTATGAAGTTGATATGATGAAAACAGAAGTCGCTGCAATGAAGTACGCTGCGGAACATAAAATGGAAGGTGTTCCGAAAGTATATTTTTATGATGACAGCAGGGAAATCTGCAATAGCACTTATTTTTTTATGGAAAAACTATCGGGAAAAAGCTATGCAGCCTTAAGGGAAAATATGCCCGAAGGCGAAATTGCCGACATCAATCGCCAGACAGGAAGCTATCTGCGGAAGCTGCATGGACTTACATCAAATACGTTTGGGCATTTTTGCAGGCCGGATTTACAAAGAGATACTCTCTTTGACGCTTTTTTCATGATGATGCAGGGAGTGATTTCTGATGGAATTGCGGTGGGAATAGACATAGGCGTTCCTTATGAACAGATTTTAACAAAATTGAAGGGCCACAGGGAATATTTTGAAGAGGTGCAGGAAGCATCTTTTATTCATTGGGACTCGTGGGATGGCAATATTTTTGTTGAGGAAGGAAAACTCATAGGGCTGATTGACTGGGAACGGGCGATTTGGGGCGACCCGCTCATGGAGGACCGGTTTCGTACGCATACTGTAAACCGGGATTTCCTGGAGGGGTATGGCATCAAAGAACTATCTTTTTCACAACAGATTCGTTCCATGTGGTATGACCTTTATCTCTATTTGATTATGATGTTTGAAGGAACCTATCGCCATTATCCAACCGATGACCAGTACCGCTGGGCGCATAGTGTTTTTATGCCGGTGTGGGAAAGGATTTCTAAGCCTGGCTTTGTAGTAAAATAGTGTAATGAAGAATAAAGAGGTCTTAGAAGTGGCCTGTGGATGGATTGTTCTATGTAAGTTGAAAGCCTACTCCTTATTTGATAGGAATAGGCTTTCTGGTTTCATGTGCGTTCACAGGCATTACACACTGGTTAACAGTATCAAGTTATATCAGTTGTTTTTATCCTCATTGCAAAGTGTTTCATATTTTTGTGTCAGAGCTTTATAGTCTTCTAAGGTTTCACAATCCTTTAAATCATTTAGTATTCTTACCCGTTCTAATTTGCGGCTTAAGGTTTCAATGGTTTCTGCATTACTTGTTGGCATATTGCTGTATTCACTCACTTTCTCTCACATCCTTTCGAGTAAATTATACCATGCGCTCCGCACATGGAGCCTCCGGCAGATGGCCACTCCGCTTTGCTCCGGGCCGGTATAATGTCTAAAGACATTATACCCAAAAAAATAAACGGTGTAAAGCCTATTTAATTATCAAAGAACGATTATTACAAATACACTGTTTGAATCTGTGGCGAAAGCCGGAATTCAGATATTGACAGATACTTAAGATAATAAATACATGAAACTATTATGGCTAATTCAATATAGCATAATGGAAAAAACGAGTCAAGACCTAAGAGAGGATTGATATAAACACACATTGCCTAAAGAGAGTTTCATCTGTATAATAAAAATAAACAGTCTTATTTACAGAGAGGATAATAATGGTAAAATTAGTCCTTATTCACAGAAAGATGTAAAGAAAGCAGTGGGAAATTCACATGAAAAAAAGGATATTTTTATGTTTATTATGTCTGGCCATGGCAGGCTGCGGCAGAGCTTCGGCGATACCGCAGACAACCCGGCAGGCTACAGAAGAGCAGGATGGAAATGAAATAGGGAATACGGCTGAAACGCAGGATACAGAAGCGGATTCGGATGGGGAAGAAGCAGTGCAATATCCGATTGTTGCAACGCCAAGCACCGACGGATGGATAGATACCGTGCTCGTTTCCGAGGGAAGCTATTGTATCTTTGACGGGGAGAAGTACGGATTTATGACGGAAGACGGCGAAGAGATTGCACCTTATATTTATGATATTGCTTATCCTTTTCATGATGGACTTGCTTGTGTTTCCTGTGATGGAAAGTTTGGCTTTATTGATGTAAATGGCGACACGGTGCTGCCTTTTATCTACGACCGCGCGACTCCCTTTATGGAAGGATTGGCGTATTTTTCCATAGGGGACGAATATGGGTTTATGGATGAGAGCGGAACGGTGGTCTTTTACTTAGACTGTGACAGCGTCAGTTCCTTTAAAGAGGGATTGGCATATTTTTCTATTGACGGCAGATATGGCTACATTGACCGGACGGGAGAGACGGTCATTGAGCCGGTTTATGATGATGCGGGGTACTTTCAGAATGGTTTTACAAAGGTTATGCAGGATGGCAGATACGGCATCATAGACAGGGATGGGACAGAAATCCTTGCACCGGCGTATGATAACATCCGTATAGAGGGCTCATTTTTGATCACACAGTCAGAGGATACATATGACTGCTTTGACAGTAACGGAAAGAAATTGCTGGAAGCCTGTGAGTGTATTTGGGTAAACGAGGGGTACCTTTGTTTTGAGAGAGAAGAAAAGTGGGGAGTTGCCGACGAAAACGGAAATATTCTCTTAGAACCATGCTATAGTGATGTGTCACTGGTGGGAGAGAAGGAGCTTGCGATAGTAAAAGAAGGAGATTATTACGGTATCGTAGATTTTTCCAACGAGATAAAGTTACCGTTTGCATATAGCTGGATATCGTATGACGACGGTGTGGAGGGCGGTGTGTTTTGCGTCTTGCTGGATGGGAAAACGGGGTGCCTGGATGCGTCTGATTTCTCGGAACGGATTCCATTCATTTATGATTCCATCGAGTTGTTTGTGGACAATCGCGCGGTCGTCACACTGGATGGGCAGGCAGGAATAGTGAATGAATATGGGGAACTGGTACTGCCAATCGCGTATGACAGCATACGAATCCTGGAAGACGGCAAAATATTGCAGGAAAAGGATTCTGAATTTGGACTTTATGACAGTAATGGGGAATTGCTAAAAAAGGACACCTATGACAGTATATGGAAAGAAGGAAACTTTTATGAGGTTGTGATAGACGGTAAATATGGATTTTTGAATGAGAAGGGAGAAGTGGCCATTCCGGTGGTCTATGATTACGTCACGGAATATGAGGTTTATGGCTCTTCGGATGTTCATATCCTGACGCAATATAATGCGAATGTCAGGGAGATCATCTTAAGAACCGGCGATTCCGGAGACTATGACATATCCGACGTGCTCCTAAAAAATGAGATTACGCCGAGAGCGGGCAAGTATCTGGAGTTTGTACAGGGCGCTTCTGTACAGGTAAAGGATGGAGATGGTTACCGGTTGGCAGAGCAGGAGAACCTGAATGGTTTTCAAAAAACGTATAAGCTGTACGATGTCAATCATTCAGGTGATCCGGTCTTATATTTTTATGCAGAACCTTATTACTTTATCGGTTTCCCCTTGTCTTACAGCGGTTTTTATGGGATTTGCGACAAGCAGTTAGTGGAGCTTGTCTCAGGATATGAATGCGGTGGCTCCCTGCGGGGAGATTATGTCTGTCTCTGGTATGACAGAGAAAATGAGGAAGTATTGCTTGGCAGAGCCGGAGCCTGGGGAGGCTTTGGAGGAAGTGCGTATGAGAGGGAGGTCTTTACTTATGACGGGAAAGAGCTTTTGACAGAGATTTCTTTTGAGACCGTATGGCAGACTGCCGGAAACTATACCGAGGAAGAGCTGCTTACAAATGCAGAGCTGTTTTATGACGGAATGAATGAGCCATATACGAAGGAGACGATTGTAGAGGCGGAAACGGTCACAGAATATTCTGTAAATGGAGTACAGACGACAGTGGAGGACTATAATAAGGCAGCAGACCGGTACCTGTATCGGGGATTTTTGAAGTGAATGAAATGGAAATGAGGTATGTCAAAATCAGAATGAAGAAAAATGAATTTGTCAAGGAACTAAAAAACATAGGAATTCAGGAAGGAATGGAACTGGAAGTACATAGCTCACTCAGCAGTTTCGGATATGTTGAAGGTGGAGCGGAAACAGTAATAGAAGCGCTGATGGAATGCGTTGGAGAGAATGGAAGCATATTTATGCCGGCTTTGAGACTTGGTCCGGCCATGGAACTGACAGAAGAAGATAAAAAGATGGGAATCACTGTAAAAATCAAGGTTCTTCCGGAAGACGCCCCCAAAACCGATATGGGAATTATTGCAGATACATTTCGCAGGCGGGCAGATGTTATTACAAGTGAAGGGATAATAAGGACATCAGGTTGGGGGTTACATGCGAAAGAGGTTGTAAAAGGTGGTTTGGATTATGTGATACACAATGGTGGAAAGGCGCTGCTGCTTGGCGTTGATATCTATAAACTAACCGCAATGCATTATATGGAAGATATTCTACCGCAGGAAATCAGCGATATTTTTGCACCAAATGAAGCAGTGTGCAAAAGATACCCGTCAGATGAATGGTTTATAGAGACTGGTGAACCACCGGTGAAACCGTGGTATACAATTCAGGATATGGCATACCAAAAGGGGATTATTAAAGATGGCTATATTGGAAAATGTAAATATATGTTTTTTGATATTTGGGATGTTGTGAGCTTATACAGAAAAGAACTGGAGAAAAATCCGTTTAAGCTATATGGATTAGAATAATAAAATTGTAACCATTGACATTACAACAAAAGCAAAGTAAAATGTAACGGAAAGGCGGTAGGCTATATGCAGATTTCAAGTCGTTTTACGCTGGCAATCCATATTTTTGCCTGTATAGATACTTTTGAAAATGAATGTAAAGTAACAAGTGATTTCCTTGCAGGTAGTACTAATGTAAATCCTGTTATTATACGGAAAATCCTGGGACAACTAAAAGGAGCAGGTTTGATTGATGTGGCACGAGGAACTGGAGGCGCTACTGTTGCCAAGCCATTAGATCAAATAACCTTTTTAGATGTGTATCATGCAGTAGAATGCGTTGAAAACGGGGATTTGTTTCATTTTCATGAGAACCCAAATACCAACTGTCCTGTGGGGAGAAATATTCATCATATTTTAGATGATAAACTTCTTCAGGTACAGACTGCTATGGAAAAAGAGCTTGCTTCTATTACACTGGAAGATTTGAAACGGGATACCGCAAAGTATATACAGCAAGAATGTCGGGACATTCCTAAAAACTGAAAAATTCAAGGCTTTGCGGAAGTAATTCCAAAATGCCTTGAAAATTTTTTTATTTTGTTGTAACCATTGACATTACAACTGCAAGGTGTTAATATATCCTCGTAAGATGTAACATCAAAAGTTACATCAAAGAAAAAATATTTTAGGAGGTAATCGTTATGAAGATTGCAGTAGTATGTGCAAATGGTAGAGCAGGTAGACTTATTA
Organism: Lachnospiraceae bacterium; assembly: GCA_051888955.1. Lineage (GTDB taxonomy): Bacteria > Bacillota > Clostridia > Lachnospirales > Lachnospiraceae > Acetatifactor. Next base: position 11,324 of record JBJFCM010000050.1, read on the forward strand.
CAAAAGAGGCAGTAGACAGGGGACTGGATGTAACGGCTATTGTCAGAGGCGAAAATAAGTCGGTTGCGCCACATTCAGTAAACAAGGACCTTTTCGATATTACATCAGAGGATCTCAAAGATTTTGATGTTGTAGTTGATGCATTTGGAGCATGGACGGAAGATGTTCTTCCACTTCACAGTACTTCTCTCAAGGTATTGTGCGACGCTCTTTCCGGCACAAATACAAGATTACTTGTAGTTGGTGGTGCCGGCAGCCTTTATGTGAACCCGGAGCATACAGCCGTTGTTTCTGACGGTCCGGATTTTCCGCCACAGTTTCTTCCACTTGCACAGGCTCAGGGTAAAGCACTTACTGAGCTTCGCAAAAGAACCGACGTGAAATGGACATTTATCAGTCCGGCGGGGGATTTTCAGGCAGAAGGTGAACGTACCGGAAAGTATATTCTTGCAGGAGAGGAACTCACAGTGAATGATAAAGGGGAAAGCATCATCAGTTATGCTGATTATGCAATTGCTATGGTTGATGAGATTACAAGGGGCAATCATATTCAGGAGCGGATCTCTGTAGTAAGGAAATAGACGGTATACTAATGAGGCAGGACGTTGTAGATTAGTCTATAGCGTCCTTTTTAATAATTGGAGGTAGCACATGAAGGGCAGACAGTTTCGAAACAGTGTTCTTGCAGTAGATTATATTTTTCAAACTATCCCCTATAAGGAACAAATCGAAAGTGCTGTAAAACTTATAGAGGATGCTGACATTATATTGATTGGTGCCGGAGCCGGAGCTTCAGCAGCCGCCGGACTTTCTTATAGCGGTACGCGTTTTACAGATAACTTTAGCGAATTTATCGAGAAATATGGTACTATGTATATGACAGATATGTATGCCGCAGGCTTTTATCCTTTTCCCTCACAGGAAGCCAAATGGGGGTATTGGTCAAAACATAGCATGATAAATCGTTTTCTGCCACCTGCCTTACCTTTATACAAACAGCTTTATGAGTTAGTAAAGAAAAAGGATTATTTTGTATTGACAACCAATGTAGATCATCAATTCCTAAAAGCGGGTTTTGATGGTAATCGTATTTTTGCAACACAAGGTGATTACGGAAATATACAATGTGAAAAAGGCTGTCATCAGAAAATATATGATGCTGAAGAGATGTTTCGGCAAATGGATCAGGCAAGACAGGACTGCTTAATCCCCTCATATATGGTACCAAAATGTCCGGTATGTGGCGGCAATATGACAATGCATCTACGTTGTGACCAGTATTTTGTAGAAGATGAAGACTGGCATGAGGCGGCAAAAAGATACAGTGTTTTTCTGGAAAAGCTAGGGGACAAAAAAGGGGTCTTACTGGAATTAGGGGTGGGCTTTAATACCCCTACAATCATTCGTTTTCCGTTTGAAAAAATGGTTCAGGAGAACAGGAAACTGTCACTTATTCGTCTGAACCTGAATGAAGCAGTTGTACCTGAATGCTTTGGAAACAGAGCAATCGGTATCAATGCGGATATGGCCAATACTGTATCCGATATATGTCATGAAATGGAAAAGAAGGCAGGTGTTTTAAATGAGTGCAAATAATATTGCTGATATTTTGCTGGAGAAGCTAAAAAAAGATTCTGCCTGCTACAAGCATCTTGAAACCGGAACATACAGCTTGGCCGAAAAGAAAAATATAATTCGTTCTCTTATGAATATTCGTATGCCAAAAACTGCTTCAGACGAATTATTGAGATTGCAGGATGAATATTTACGGGAAGAACTTTCAGAAAAAGGTATTGTAACTTTAATGGATATTCCAACGATAAAAGAAGAATATGGCAGTCTGTCTCCTTTCGCAAAAAAAATATCACTCTGGCAGGGGGATATAACGAGGCTAAAGGTCGGTGCGATTGTAAATGCAGCCAACTCACAGATGTTAGGGTGTTTTGTACCATGTCACAGATGTATCGATAATGCCATTCACAGTGCCGCTGGAATACAGCTTAGAAATGAGTGCAATCACATTATGAATCAGAGGCGACTTCGTTACGGCAAACAATATGAAGAACCAACCGGCACAGCTACGCTTACTCTAAGTTATAATCTCCCTTGTGATTATGTCATTCACACAGTGGGACCGATTGTGCATAGCGGACTCAATGATGAACTCTGTCAGGAACTTCGGAACTGCTATGAGAGTATTTTGAAGTGCTGTGCAGAAAATAAAATAAAATCTGTTGCGTTCTGCTGTATTTCAACAGGAGAATTTCATTTTCCAAATAACGAGGCGGCAGAAATTGCCTTGGGAACTGTAATAGATTTTCTGAAAACGAATGAGGATATGGAACGCATTATTTTTAATGTATTTAAGGATAGTGACAGAGAAATCTATGAAAATATGATATAATATGTTATGTAGTTTCCAATATTATCATGCTGTAAAGGATGAATTGCTGGCGCATTTGCCGGACTTGAAAGGGAAGGAGACATTATGACACTGGAAACAGAAAGACTGATTTTACGTCCATGGGAAGAAAGTGACGCTGAAGATTTATATGAATATGCCAAGAATCCTGAGGTGGGGCCGATTGCCGGGTGGCCGGTTCATACCTCCGTAGAAAACAGCAGAGAGATTATCCGGGGAGTACTGTCCGAACCGGAAACCTACGCTGTGGTTTTGAAAGGAGAAAACAAGGCAGTGGGCAGTATCGGCCTGATGATTGGAGCCTCAAGCAACATCGGCATTCCTGATACGGAAGGTGAAATCGGCTATTGGATCGGAGTTCCTTTCTGGGGGCAGGGCCTGATTCCGGAAGCGGTCAGGGAGCTGATGCGTTATGGATTTGAGGACCTTCATCTGGAGAAATTATGGTGCGGATATTTTGAGGGCAATACAAAGTCCAGACGTGTACAGGAAAAATGTGGCTTTCGGTATCACCATACGAACGAAAATATCTGCTGGAAACTGATGGGGGATATCCGCACAGAGCATTTCAGCTGCATTACCCGTGAGGAATGGAGGGAGAAAGGCCTATGAGGCTATTGATCAAACAGCGTGTTTTTGCGTGGGGAGACACCTACGATATTTATGATGAAAACGAAAACGTAAAATATGTTGTGAAAGCAGAAATTCTGACGTTGGGGCATCAGCTTCATGTATATGATGCAGCAGGGAATGAAATCGGCCAGATTTGTCAGCAGCTTTTCACTTTTATGCCTAAATTTGAGATTGTCATGGGAGGAAGGACTTGTGGAACTATCTGCAAGCAGTTTTCTTTCTTCACTCCCAAATACGAAATAGACTTTAACGGCTGGCGTGTAGAAGGCGACTTTCTGGGCTGGGATTATGATGTATACGCAGGCTGCAGTTCGATTATTCATATCTCAAAGGAACCTTTCCACTGGGGTGACACCTATGTGATTGACATTGCAGATCCGCAGGATGAGCTGATGGGCATGATGCTCGTCATCGCAATTGATGCGGCAAACTGCTCGAATGATTAGGGAGTGAGGGCGAAATGATATTTAAAGTAGCAATCCTGCAGATGCGTTCTGCGGGCAGGGATATAGAGCGTAATACGGAAACCATCATAGCCAAAATGGAAGAGGCGGCAAAAAATAAAGCGGACATTCTGCTGCTGCCGGAATGCTTCATTACGGGTTATGAATTGCCGGTAGAAAATCAGGAAGCGTTGGAGGATAACGATGCCGCTATCCTCAAAATACGTAAGGAGGCAAAGAAACTGGGGATAGGCGTTGTGGCAACTGCTTTTACACAGGGCAGGGTGAAGCCGCAGAATTCCGCCTTTGTAATAGACAAGACCGGTGAGGTCCTGATGAAGTATTCCAAGGTACATACCTGTGATTTTGCTGACGAGGTATGTCTGGAAAGCGGCAGTGAGTTTAAGGTCTGCGACTTTCACGGTATCAGACTGGGAATCATGATCTGCTATGACAGGGAATATCCGGAAAGTGCAAGGGTGCTGATGTTAAAAGGCGCTGAAATCATTCTGGTTCCCAACGATTGTGGCACGATGAGGCCGCGTATCCGGGCTCTGTCCACAAGGGCATACGAAAACATGGTTGGGATTGTCATGGCAAATCCAAACGGTGAAAATGCAGGCTGTTCCTGTTCCTACAGCCCTATCTGCTGGGACGAAGAAGGGCAGTGCGTGGACAACACCCTTCTTTTGGCCGGGGACTTGGAGGAAGGCATATTCTATGCGGATTTTGACATGGAGCAGATACGCCATTACAGGGAACAGGAAATGATGGGCAATACCTTCCGCAAGGTAAAAGCGTATGCGGAATTGCTGAATGGGGAAGTAAGATATCCTTTTATTCGGGAGAACCAGTGATAAACATATGCGTGTCCCGGTGTCAATAAAAAATTGGAAACAAGCCGGTTTCCTCTTGACAAAAAAAATCTCCTGTCCTACAATCACTACATACCGCAGAAAGCGGAATAGAGATATTATGGCAGTGAAGAGGGCTAGTAAGGCCGCAGAATATCACAGAGAGAGAGCCGCATGGTGGAAGGCTCTTATAGGAAGCACCTGAACCTGCCTCTGAGTCCTGTATGAAAATACAGCGCAGCGCCGGCGTTATCGGCAAAATGAGATGTGTGCAGACAGCAGCTTCGGCTGTGTTGCATGAATTAGGGTGGTACCGCCGGTTTCCGGTCCCTTTGGGGACGGAACCGGCGTTTTTTTGCGCGTATAAGCAGAGCCAAGTGTATGTAAGAGTATGCCGGATGCTTGCATACAAGCAAACTCTTACATACATTTGGCGAGCAACGCGAATTCGAAACTGCGGAGCAGTTTCGAATCTGCTTATGAGCAAATCTCTCTGTTTATAAGACGGCGGTATATCCCGGAAATCTAGCAGAAACTTAGTAAAAAAGGAGTAGAAAAGGAGAAACCAAATGGCAGACAAAAAATTAGTGGAAGCGATTACCTCCATGGACGAAGATTTCGC
>JBJFCM010000051.1:0-3398 GCA_051888955.1 Lachnospiraceae bacterium
CTTCGGAACGGAATATCCCCATACCCTTGCCATGACGAAAGTCTGTGGGAACAAGGAAAAGCTGCTCATTGGCATACAGGGCTTGTGTTTTAAGTATGCGGATTATTATATGGCGGACTTGCCGAAACGGATTCAGAAACGTTTTCTTCTTCGGGATTTTTTAAAGCAGGATAATCTTGTCATACAGCAGAAAAAGTACGTATTACGGGGCAAATTTGAAATAGAAGCCTTACAGAACACAGGACATGTGACAGGCAGGACGGATTGGGACAGACAGGCGGCAGCAGAGGTGAATCCGAAAGCCCGATATCATTTTATGAATGAGACGCTCCGCTCCAATTTCTACGGACCGAGATGGAGCATAGATACTTGTGAAAGACATTCCATTTTTTTGAGTCAGGGCAATTACCCGATCAAAGGCCTCCACTATGTGCTGGAGGCTATGCCCGAAATCTTAAAAAACTTTCCGGACACAAAAGTGTATGTAGCGGGGGATGTGATTACCCGATACGGTACCTTGATGGAAAAGATCAAGATAGGCTCTTATGGAAAGTATTGTCTGGAGCTGATGAAGAAATATAATCTGGCAGAAAAAGTTGTCTTTCTGGGAAGGCTGAACAGTGAAGAAATGTGTGAAAGATATTTAAAGAGCCATTTGTTCCTTTCTCCCTCCGCTATAGAAAATTCTCCTAATTCCGTGGGGGAAGCTATGCTTTTAGGGATGCCGGTGGTAAGCTCGGCAGTAGGCGGGGTAGCCAATATGCTGACCGACAAAGAAGAAGGACTTTTGTATCCTTATCAGGATGTGAATAAGCTGGCCGATGCAGTCTGCACGGTTTTTGCGGACGAGGAGCAGGCGAAGGCCTATGGAGAGAGGGCGAGAGAGCATGCGCTTCGGACCCATGACCCGGGGACTAATTACAGGCGGCTCTTGGAGATTTACAGAGAGCTTGCAGACTAAGCTGGGAGAAACCAAAATGAAAGTAACCTTTGTTTCCAATTATATCAATCACCATCAGATTCCTTTCTGTGAAGCGATGTATAAGCGTTTGGGAGAGGATTACCGGTTCATCCAGACGGAGCCCATGGAGGAAGAGCGTATCCGTATGGGCTGGGGGGCCGAACTGGACAGGCTGCCCTGGCTGCGGCTTTATTATGAGCAGACTGATGAATGCAAAAGCCTCATAGCAGACAGTGATGTGGTGCTGTTCGGCGGTGTAGAGGAGGAGTCCTATATTGTGGACAGGCTTCACGCCGGAAAGCTGACGGTGCGCCTTTCGGAACGTATCTATAAGAGCGGACAATGGAAAGCGGTATCACCCAGGGGCTTACGCAAAAAATATATAGACCATACGCAGTACCGTAAAAAGAATGTGTATCTGCTGTGCTACGGCGGGTATGTAGCCAGTGATTTTCACATTGTCAGAGCCTATCCGGACAAGATGTTCAAATGGGGATATTTCCCGGAAGCCAAAGAACAGGATATCGACGCACTGCTGCAGCAAAAAAAGGACAGGCGTGAAAAAGAGGGAAAGATATCTCTTCTGTGGGCGGGTCGCTTTATCGACTGGAAGCACCCGGAATATGCCCTGCAGGCAGCTTCCCGGTTAAAGAAGGAGGGCCTGCCCTTTTCCCTCACCATGGTTGGCGGCGGAGAACTGGAAGAGAAACTGAAGACTTTTGTAACAGCAGAAGGCCTGGAAGACGTAGTAGAATTTGCCGGATTTAAAAAGCCGGAAGATGTGCGCCGCTACATGGAGCAGGCCGATATCTTCCTGTTTACCAGTGACTACAAAGAAGGCTGGGGCGCAGTTTTGAATGAGTCCATGAACAGCGCCTGTGCGGTAGTAGCTAACTGCGCTATTGGTGCGGTCCCCTTTTTACTGAAGCCCGGACAGAACGGGCTGATATACCCCAACAAGGATGAAAATGCCTTTTACAGCCACGTTTCCGGCCTTATCCGCCATCCGGAAGAAATAGAGCGCCTGGGACGGGCTGCTTACGATACCATCATGACAGAATGGAATGCCGATATAGCGGCAGAGAGGCTGCTTCCTATGCTGGAAGGCCTGTTGAATGGAGAAGTACATTTCCGGGAGAGCGGCATCCTCAGTAAGGCAGAGGTTATCTCCCCCCGCAAAATGTATCGCTACCTGATGTCGGACGCTGTGCTACATCGCCCGAACTGACAATTTTTCTCATGCAGACGCGCTCCCGCTTCGTGGAAAACGCAGCGGACACTAGGCTCGAAAGAACCTCGCCAAGTGCCGGCGTTTTTCAAGAGTCTGCATGGAGAATAATTGTCATTCCGGGCACCTCTGGCACCTGGAGCTGGGCAGAGCATTCCCAGCGGATACCGTGGATAATCTGAGAGTTTCCGGCAGAAAGGAGATAACATGTCCCCCTTAATCAGTATTATTGTACCTGTATATAACATAAAAGAATATCTCCCCCGCTGTGTGGCCTCCATCTGCGCCCAGACCTACCAAAATCTGGAAATTTTGCTGGTAGACGATGGCTCTGCAGACGGCACGGAAAAGTTGTGTGACAGTCTTGCCGAAAAAGACAACCGCATTCGCGTCTTTCATAAAGAAAACGGAGGCTCATCCTCTGCAAGAAATTTAGGGATAGCCAATGCAAAAGGCAGCTACCTGGGCTTTGTGGACAGCGATGACTACATTGAGCCGGACATGTACGAACGGCTGATGCAGGTATTGACCGAGCACGATGCCCGGATGGCCCAGATTGGCAGGGATGAAGTGGACGAGGCAGGAGAAAAGCTTGTTGACATCTGTACACCGCCTAAACAGCTTACCTGCTACAATACGGAAGCGTTTCTGAAGGAACTGTTGCTGCATAAAGGTGACTGCTCCTTCTGTACCAAGCTGGTGGCAAAGGAGCTGTTTGCCAAAGAACAGTTTCCGATAGGGGTATTGAATGAAGATTTTCACCTGCTGGTCAATATGCTGTCGGATATCGACTGCCTATACAGTCTTCCGGGATACGGCTACCATGTATGTTACCGGATGGGCAGCAATACCAGAAAGACAGACAGGAATGAGTTTTCCCGGGTATACAGCGACAACATAGACAATGCGGACATGGTGCTTCAAATTGTGAAGGAAAACTATCCGGAACTTACTAAAATTGCGTTCCGTTTCGGTCTTTTTCAACGGTTGGATTATCTGTTGCACATTCCCATTGCACAGATGAGGAAGGACAATGAATCATATCGGAAGATAGTGCATTTCATCCGTGTAAACTGGGGCAGGATGCTTGTCACTCCCTGCCTTACAGTAAAAAATAAGATTTATCTGACATTGTTTGCAATTGCACCCAAAGGGATACGGCGCATTCATGCAAAGTGGAAGGGATTGGACTGAATAATGTGGAAAGCG
>JBJFCM010000052.1:0-3392 GCA_051888955.1 Lachnospiraceae bacterium
CGGTGCAAGGCAGGAAACACATTTTGCGCAACCGTTACGCTAATAAAAGCTGTCCAAGCAGTGCCCTCGCCGTACTAAAAAAGCCCGCCTCCCTGCATACACATGATGCAAGAAGACGAGCTAATGCCCGTGTTACCACTTCTTTTCGTCCCTCTCTCACGAGAAAGAACCTCAGCAGGTGCCCATCAACACCCTCCGCTATAACAGGCGGACCTGTTGCAGCCTTACCTTCCCGGTTCGGTGCACTGCTCGGAAGCCATGTTCCCTATGTTCCCGTTCTCTTCCTCTCAGCATCCATAACAGCCATCCGAACCTGTCAGGGCATCCCGGCAAATCCTGTAGAGGCGTCATATCGGAAGATTCTCTGTAAAACCTTTGCATAAGTACTCTCTTCGTCACTGCTTTTCGCGTTTCTGATTGTTAGGTTAGCACAAACTTTTATAATTGTCAACTTACTTGGAAAACATAACCTTCTCGCTGTTGAAGAGCCTGGTAAGTACCCATGCCAGCGCACCGGCACAGAGAATATTTATCACAATGGTCACTGCCACCTGCATGGGCTGATAGGTAAAGGAGAAAATACCGTGCATGCACTGTACGCTGTTGTAAAGAGGCAAAAGGAACATGCTGATGCTCTTTTCCCCGTCCCCACCAAACATTGGCGTCAGGCTGATCAGCATTACGATAATCATAAGCGGTGAAACCGCTGTGGATGCCTCTTTGATGCTCTTGGCAAAAGCGGAGATAATCGAAATCACCGCCACCAGCACCAGCACTGTACTTAAGATGATACCTAACAGAAGCAGATAATCGGAAAGCACATAGACGGAAACATCCATACCGCTCTCCGTGCCGCCCATCATCTTCGGCAGGGAAATCATCGTTCCCGCGAAGCTGGAGATACCGGACAGCAGGGCAATGCAGCTCAAGCTGATGATCTTGCCCATGGCAAGTGAGCTTCGTTTCATGGGAGTTACAAGCAGGGTTGCAATCGTTCCCCTCTCCTTTTCACCGGCAATTGCTTCCGGCGCTATGGAAATACAGCCACTGAACATAAACGTCATCAGCAGCATGGGTAAAAGCATGGCAAACAGTTGCCCTGTAACATCCTTATCCGTGGCCAAATCAAAGCTTTCTTCCCCCGCATTGATATCCAGCTTATTGGTGATGGATGCCTCATATGCATTGAATGCTTCCCGTAGCAGGCTGTATATATTAGAAGACTCGGTTTCTGTGGAATTGTAATAAATCTGAATGTTAGGGGCTGCTTTCCCGCTTGTCACATCATAGGCGGCCACTTCCTCCGTAAAATTCTCCGGGAAAATCACCAGCACATCCGCTTCTTTTTCCTGTATTTTGGTTTTGGCAGTTTCTACTTCTGTCTCTCCTATATCAGTCCATTCTGCGGAAAATTCAGACAGCATAGGCTCCAGTTCCGTCGGCATATTCTGCACATAGGCCTTAGCCACATAACCTTCCTCGGTCATGAATTCTTTCATCATGCCCTCTCCCATAAAGGAATAAATCAGGTAAATCAATAATCCCGGCATCAGCACAGTGGTAAATACCATTCTCTTATCCCCAAAAAACCGGGCAAATTCTTTTCTGATAATTGTCAGCATATCCTTTTTCATACGATGCTCCCCACCTTTTCCTCATATATTTCAAAGAACCTGTCTTCCAGAGTCTTACCGGCTGTAATGGCTGCCAGCGTATCGCAGGCTGCCATATGTCCATCCACGATGATGCCCACCCTGTCACAGATTTTCTCAATCAGGCTGAAAATATGGGTGGACACGATGATGGTCTTACCCTGTTCCTTTAAATCCACCAGAAAATCCGTCACCACCTTGGCCGTCAGTACGTCCAGTCCATTAGTGGGTTCATCAAAAATAATGATATTGGGGTCATGTACCAGCGAAATCACCAAAGATGCCTTCTGCTTCATACCGGTAGAGAGATTTCCCACCTTTACTTCTGCAAACTTGTCGATGCCGAAGCGTTCAAACAGCTCTTTCTTGCGGGTTTCCTTCACTTCGGCAGGAACCCCGTGCAGATCTGCAAAGAAATCAAATAAATAGTTAGGGGTAAAAAATTCCTCCAGTTTCAGCTCGCTGGTTAAAAAGCCGATTTTACTGCGAACCACCTCCGGGTCATTCACCACACTGGAACCATCCAGGATGGCATCTCCTTCGTCCGGTTTAATCAGGGTTGCCAGCATACGTAAGGTGGTGGTCTTACCGGCACCGTTAGGACCAAGCAAACCGAACACCTCTCCCTTGTAAGCCGTAAAGGACAAATCGTCCACTGCCACCTTGGTTTTTTCATTTGTCTTCTCAATCTTCTGTTGTTTGGCAGAAAGCTTAAAGGTTTTCTTTAAGCCCCTTACCTGCAATATTTCTTCCATGTTTTTCCCCTCTCCTTCTTATAAAATCTTTTCATAGTGCTTTTTGAATAATATGTAACTAATCAGGAAAATACCAATCAGCAGACAGCACACGCCCATAATTTCCTCATAAAACAGGCCACCCACAATCATAAGCAGATAGAGCATCATCAAAATCAGCTTGGCCGTGGCACGAAGGGCCTTTGCATCCACCTCCAGCTCCCGTTCATCGGTCTCCTTCAGCCGCTGCTCCTTTAACCTGCCTTCATTTGACAGCAGCCTGTAAATTCTTACCAATGCAATAACAGCACCCATCGCCAGCCCGGTTCCGAACCCGGCAACCAGCCCCATCTGATAAGGCATCATCTCTTCCAAAAAGTAACCGGCGCCAAAGCCTACCACCGCTGTGATGATACCTACAGCAAACAATATCCACAGTTTTCGTTTTCTCCCTTTCAGCACTTCTCTGTATTCTTCATTGTTTTTGGCCTTGCAGCCTCCGCAGAACAATCCTTTCATAGATTTTCCTCCTCTTCATTGAAAATAAAGATTTCCTCGATACTCACTCCGAAAAACTGTGCAATCTTATGTGCCAGTATCAGAGAGGCATTGTACCTGCCGCTTTCCAGGGAAATAATCGTCTGACGCGTCACATTCACAGCATCCGCCAGTTCACTCTGCGTCACCCTGCGCTCCTTCCGCAATTCCTGTATCCTGGTCTGCATGCCGTTTCTCCTTTCTCCCTTTGTAAAATCCTGCCGGTACTGTCATAATGTCCGGCTCCTTGTACGCACAAAAAAGTAAAGCACACTTTACTTGTATTGAAGTATAGTATGCTTTACATCATATGTCAAGCGTATTTTACATTTTATATGCAACAAATTTTAACAAAAAATGCGGTGAATTGTTAAGGATAGTTGGTAGAAAGGAATTGCCAACTCTGCTATACTGTGTTAAAAATAATAGCAAAGGTGGTAATTGTATGAGAAAGTACTACATTGACAAC
>JBJFCM010000053.1:0-16133 GCA_051888955.1 Lachnospiraceae bacterium
AAAGAAGAACGAGGATTTCGCAGCTGAGGTTGCTGCTCAGATGAATAAATAATGCGGATATTGCCGCAGGCTTTATAGAACGGGGAACCCCGGTAGCTGGCTTACACACGTCAGTTACCGGGGTTTTGTTTTATTATATTGTTGCCGCATTGCATAATTTGTTGCGTTTTGATATAATTATAAAATAATAAAATTTATTCTTCAGAGGGGAGTAAATCATGATATTCAAATGCAAAAATTGTGGCGGTAACGTGATATACAGTCCTGAGCGACACAAGATGTATTGTCCGTTTTGCGACAGTGAGGAAAGTGAAGAAAAAAAGACAACAGGGCAGTCTTTAGTGACCTGTATCAATTGCGGGGGTGAACTGCATGTGAACGATTTCACATCTGCCTCCAAATGCCCTTATTGTGACAATTATATTATTTTTGATGAAAGAGTGACGGGAGAATATGAGCCCCATCTGATTATTCCGTTTATTTTCAGCAAGGATATGACGAAGAAGCTGTTGCGAGATAAATTCAAATCCTGCGTGTTTGCACCGGGGGATTTCCTTTCTGACGCAAAGCTGGATTCCATGACAGGTATGTATGTGCCTTTCTGGATGTATGATTACCATGTGCAGGGGCGTTATGACGGGGAAGGTAATAAGATTCGTGTCTGGAGAACCGGGGACAGGGAATATACGGAGACCAGCGTATACCATATCGTCAGAGATATGGAGGTGGACTTTGACAAGATGCCTGTGGATTCCTCCGATGCCATGCCGGATACCCTGATGGATCTGATGGAGCCCTACGATTATAAGGCTTTGGAAAAATTCCGGGAGGAGTATATGTCGGGCTTTTTTGCGGAGCGTTATAATACCGATGCGGTGACCAATGAGCCTCGCGCAGTAGCAAAGGCAAAGCGGGATGCAGAGTCTATTCTGCGAAACAGTATCAGTGGTTACACGGGCTTAAAGAGCGCACAGAACAATCAGGTGACCTTAAGCAGGACGGACACCAACTATGCGCTGCTTCCTGTATGGATTTACAACTATAAGTACAAGGGTGAGGATTTTAGATTTCATGTAAACGGGCAGACGGGAAAGGTAATAGGTAAGGTTCCTGTTTCTGCAAAGAAGGTATGGGGATACGGGGCTACCGTATTCGGCTCCTTGTTTGCTATTTTGATGATGATTCGCCAATTGCTTATGATGCTGTAAAGGGGAGGGGAGCTGAAAGATGAAACAGTATTTTTCTTATTTTAAATTTTTATTTATTACACTGGGAGTCGTGGCTGTTCTGACCGGGTTAGTAGGCATTATACATATGACGACGTCAGGAAATTATACCAGGTACAATAGTGAGGCACCGGACCAAAGAGTATTCGACTATGCGGATGTGCTGTCAGATGAAGAAGAGGAAAATCTGGAAGAGCTGATTGCAAAGAGAGAATCGCAGATTGGCTGTGATATCGTTCTTGTCATTATTGATGCATCCCTGTACGATTTGTATGGCATTACTGAGGATACAGACAGCAATTGGGAATATGTCATGATGAATTATGCTGATGATTTCTATGACCAGAACAATTACGGATTTAATAAGGTACATGGAGATGGGGCACTGATTCTGCACAACTGGAATCCGGTCGAAAAGGGTTCCTGGCTGTCCACCTGCGGCAGGGTGATGGATCATTATACATACTCCATGATTGATGATGTGACGGATGAATTATATGGCATTTCTAAGAGTGAAGCTTATCAGTCTTACAGGGCGGCTATAGAGGTGATTTACCGGGAGATGGCCGGTAAGAACAGCGGTATTCAATTGAATGCCTTTGTGTTATTTATTATTTCTGCAGTTGCAGCAGGTATCTTCATTGGTACCCATATGAAGGTGAAGGAAGGCGATAAGACGACGACAGCTTCTACTTATGTAGAAAATGGCAGTGTGAAGTTCAATGTACAGAAGGATGAACTGATTAATAAGTTCGTGACCAGCAGGCGAATTGAGACCAGCTCCGGCAGCGGTGGCGGCGGTCATAGTGGCGGTGCCGGCAGTCATCACAGCAGCGGTGGTGTCAGCCACGGCGGCGGTGGTCGAAGAGGTTAGTATGTAAAGAATGTCTTGCAGACATTCTTCGTAGAATAAAAAATAGTAGCAAAAAAGCACCCACATGACGGTATGGGTGCTTTTATTGTTGATCAATTTTATGGACAAATTAAGCCATCTTGTTGACAGCAACAGCTAAACGGGATACTTTTCTGGAAGCATTGTTTTTGTGATATACTCCCTTGGAAGCAGCAGTATCAATTTCGCTGGTTGCAGCAAGTAAAGCAGCCTGAGCAGCGGCCTTGTCACCGGATTCGATAGCAGTATTTACTTTCTTGATTGCAGTCTTAACACCGGATTTGATAGCTTTATTTCTATCAGCTTTGGTTTGCGCTACTAAAATTCTTTTCTTTGCAGATTTGATATTAGCCAAGATCTACACCTCCCATTTTCTAATAATCTTCATTTTTAAGAAAATGTTCCATTAAAGCCAGACACGGACGACCAATGTAAACATACGAATATTATTGTAGAGGAACAAGCTCAAAATGTCAATACATATTTCTGCAGTTTTTGCAAAAAATAGTAACAGTTCAGCTTTATGCATTCATAAAGGAGTCAAAAAGGAGGAGATAAGGATGAGTTGTTTTCAGGGAAGAACAGATTTGGCGTTGGAGGCCAGGGAGAGTATTACGGAAGCGGACAGCACGCTGCGTGGAGTAAAAATGGAGGAAGAGTACGATGAAGAAACAGATATCAAGGTGACCAGGGTAGAAATTATGACGAAGAATGCGGCAAAGACTATGGGAAAGCCCATGGGTACCTATATTACTATTGAAGCACCGGGGATGCTGGAGCCTGATGAGGGGTATCATCGGGAAATCTCGGAGGTGATTGCAGCACAGTTGTTGGAGATTATTCCCAATGCGAAGGAAGAACAGGAGATACTGGTGGTGGGGCTGGGAAACAGAGAGGTAACGGCAGATGCCCTGGGACCGCACGTGGTGGATAATCTTTTTATCACCAGACATATTGTAAAGGAATATGGTAAGGCGGCATATAACAGGGAGAAGCTCAATATCGTAAGCAGCATTGAACCGGGAGTAATGGGAAAGACAGGGATGGAAGCAGCGGAAATCATTCGTGGTGTGGTGGAACAGACTTCTCCTGATGTGATGGTGGTAATCGATGCCCTGGCGGCAAGAAGTACAAAGAGGCTTAACAGGACGATTCAGATTACCAATACGGGAATCCATCCGGGATCCGGTGTGGGGAACAACCGGAATGCCCTGACGGAGGAGAACATGGGGATACCGGTTATTGCAATAGGCGTTCCGACGGTAGTGGATGCGGCTACCATTGTAGGCGATGCGCTGGAAAAGATGTTAGAGGAAGCAAAATCGGCAGATGCACCCTTCTATATGGAGGAGTGCAGAAATAGTTTGACGGAGCTTCATAATATGTATGTGGCCAGTAAGGATATTGATGCGGTCATTAAAAGGGTAAGTTTCACGGTATCGGAGGGGATTAATATTGCGCTGGAGCTGGCATAGCGGAGAGGAAAAAAGCATATGATACAATGACGTGGTTCTCATAAATCTGACGGTTTCTGTAGACCGGGAAAGTGGGGTTTTATTGAAACGTTTGGGTGAGTTTGGGGGCGGTATCAGGCGTGTGATAGCCTCGGTTGTGCTGCTTCTTATTTTAATAATATCTGTAGGCGGCTTGGGAGGACAGAAATTTTTCCTACCGCTTTTTACATATGCTGTCTGTACGGAAACAGGACCTGTAGCTGTTTTGGGCAACAGCTTAATGAGCATACTGCCAATTTGTGAATACGGAAGGGGAAGTATTGGAAATACAGCATTCTATACCGGAGTAACGGAAGCGGAAAGAGAAATGGTTTTCGATACGGTAGAAGATGAAAATGGAGAAGAAAGCCGCGCTTTAGAAGGGCAGGCGGAGATGGAAAATGTGTTGTCTGCCTCAGGGGAACTGCCGGAGGAAGCGTTGATAGCGGAGGCTTTGACCTTGGAGGAACTTCTGGTTCAGGAAAATGCGGAAAGCTACCGGTTTACACCTGCAAAGCAGGTGGCAGAATATGACTGGGCATCCATGGAAGACTATGAAACGCTGTTGTCGACCTTTTATACTGTGGACAGATATGCATTGGCTGGAAGTGATATTTTAAATATAAATGCTTTAAAGGACAGAGACATTACCATAAAAAAGACGGATGCAGCACCGCAGATTTTGATTTATCATACCCATTCTAAAGAGGCGTTTTGCGATTCGGTACCGGGGGATGCTTCCCAGACTATTGTAGGAGTGGGAGATTTTCTCACAAAACTTCTGACGGAGGAATACGGCTACAGTGTTTTACATCACACGGAAGAATATGATACTGTCCGGGATGACGCTTATGCCAAGTCTTTGCCTGCCATAGAGCAGCTTCTTCAGGAAAATCCCTCCATCCAGGTGGTGATTGACCTGCATCGGGATGCGGGAAATGCAGAAAGAAATATGGTAGTGGATATAGATGGCAGGAAAACGGCCCGTTTTATGTTTTTTAACGGCATTTCCCGAAGCACCAAGACGGGGGCAATCGATTATCTGGAGAATCCCAACTTGGCCGATAACCTGGCATTTTCCTTTCAGATGCAGGCAGCGGCAGGAGAATACTACCCCGGACTTACCAGAAAGATATACATAAAACAATACCGTTACAATATGCATCTTAGGGGAAGGAGCCTCTTAATAGAGCTGGGAGATGAAAATAATACGGTACAGGAGGCGAAGAATGCCTGCTATCCGCTGGCACATCTGCTGGATATGGTGCTTTCCGGAAGTGAGCAATAAAAAAGGCAGTGTGCATCAGATACACAACTGCCCCTTTATAATGGCTTTTATAGATAAGTCTTCTTTTTTCAAAAGCAGGAAATGTGCTTTCTTTCCCGCTTCAATACTGCCATATTGGGCATCTGTTCCTATAGAACGGCAGGGATTGATGGTGGAAGCGCGAATAGCAGCGGAAAGTGGAATCCCCATGGAAACGGCAGTGCGCATGCATTGGTAAAGAGGGGTGACGCTGCCTGCCAGCGTGCCGTCCGGTAAGGTGGCCATGTTTCCGGATACGTGGACATCCAGACCGCCTAGGGAATAGTCACCATCCGGTTTCCCGGCAGCTTCCATGCTGTCGCTGACCAAAACCACACGGTCTTCTCCAAAGAGTCGGAAGGTGGCACGTACGACGCTGGGAGCAATGTGAATACCATCACAAATCAGTTCTACGAAGCAGCCCTGAGTATCAAAGGCAGCACCAATGACGCCCGGTGCTCTGTGAGAAAAGGGAGGCATAGCATTGTATAAGTGTGTTACATGATCTGCACCGGCGCGAAAGGCAGTCATGGCAGTTTCGTAGTCGGCTTCTGTATGCGCAAGGGAAAAGTGGAAGTCCTTTTGACATTGTTCTATGCAGGAAATGCTGCCTGAAATTTCGGGAGCCAGGGAAACCAGTTTAATGAGGCCACCGGCCTTTTCCTGCCAGTTGTAGAGAAGGGCAGACCGTGCCTCTATGATGTGAGCATCGTTCTGTGCCCCCTTTTTCTGCGCATTGATAAAAGGGCCTTCCATGTGAATCCCAATCAGGTCAGAAGTAGCTTTTCGGGTGGTTCCCTCCTTCTGGGCAAGATGATATCGTGCAGCATTTTCACAGATATCGGATAGTCTGTCAGCGGGAAGTGTCATGGTAGCCGGGCAGATAGAGGTGACTCCATGAGCAAGCGCAAAGGTACCGATAGCATCAAAAGCTTCTGGCGTACCGTCACAAAAATCGTAGCCGTCACAGCCATGAAAATGGATGTCGGTAAGTCCCGGAAGGACATAACAGCCGGTGGCATCGAAAACAACGCCGTCGTCAGGTGTATCCGAAACGACTAGTCCATTGGAAATTTCGGTTATCATATCTTGCTCGGTATGAATTGTCAATGGTTCAAAAGTATATTCCTTGGTGAAAACAAGGCCGTTTTGAATAATCATATTGTATATTCCTTTCTTTAAACAGGCTCGTCTTTGCTATTATCTTCTTCTATCATACGATATCCGACACCAATCTCAGTGAAGATGTATTGAGGCTGTGCGGGATTCTTTTCAAGTTTTCTGCGGATATTGGCCATATTGACCCGCAGTATCTGGTTGTTGGAATCGATATAGGGGCCCCAGATATTTTCCATAATGTAAGAATAGGTCAATACTTTGCCCGAGTTCTTGGAAAGCAGCGAAAGGAGTTTGAATTCAATCTGTGTCAGATGAATTTCTTCGCCATGGATAGTGACGGAATGCTTGTCATAGTCAATAACCATATCCTTAGCGCAAAACACCCTTGAGCGGCTGCCGGATGGACTGTTTGCATGGCGTAAGGAAGTACGGATGCGGGCCATGAGTTCAGAGGTGCCGAAGGGCTTGGTGATATAGTCGTCGGCACCAAGGTCCAGTGCGGTCACTTTTTCCTGCTCTTTGATACGTGCGGAAATCACAATGATGGGCATTGCGGACCAGGAACGTATTTTGGTGATGATTTCGTTGCCGTCCATATCCGGCAGTCCGAGGTCTAACAGGATAATGTCGGGGCAGAGGGAAGCGGCGAGGCTTAAGCCCTCTGTGCCGGTTGCGGCACATATGACCCGGTAGTTTTCTGCTTCCAGAGATGTGGAAATGAATTGGCAGATGTTTTTTTCGTCTTCAATTACCAGTACTTTCATTTTGTGATTCATTTTTCATTTCTCCCTTTGGCAAATAGAAGCGGAAAAGAGCTCCGCATTCATGATTTTTTCCATATATTTTTCCGTGGTGAGCGGTGATAATGGTTTTACAAATGGTAAGCCCGATACCCATACCTTTATAAGTATATGTGGCATCCTCAGCGGTGTAGGAGCTTCCGTCAAAAAGGTTGTCCAGCTTGCTTGGAGCGATACCGTTGCCGTAATCTTTTACCGTAAAGGAAACCTGCGAGGGATAATCTTCGACAATTAAATCAATGGGTTTTGTGGAACCTGAATGGACGATGGCGTTTTCAACCAGGTTAATGATGACCTGCTCAATCAGGATGGCATCCATTGGAATGAACAGAACCTCTATGGGGACCTGTGCATTGATTTTGGCATCCGGGAAACGCTTCTTTAAACGCATCAGTGCTTCTGATACCACTTCTTCTACCGATTCACTGGAGGTATGTATCTGCAGGTTGTCCCCCTGAATACGGGTCACGGTAAGCAGATTTTCTACCATATTGAGAAGCCAGTTGGAATCATTGTAAATAGAGTGGACAAACTCGCGTTTGTCTTCTTCAGACAATCTGTCACCGTTCTCTAAGTAACTGGCACTGTTGCCGATAATACTGGTCAGCGGAGTACGCAGATCGTGGGAAATAGCACGCAGCAGATTGGCACGCATTTTTTCCAGTTCGGCTTCCCGGAGTTGTGCTTCACGTTCCCTGATGATTTGGGCCTGCTCACTCAGGTGAGAGGTCATGGTGCAGATGATCAATGTAACGGCCAGCATAAAGGCAAAAGTCAGGGGATAGCCTGTCAATGTAAAGTTAAGTGTATAAAATGGATAGGTAAATAGAAAATTAATGCATATAACCGCCAAGACGGAACTGATGACACCATATCTATAACCATTTGTATGCTTGGCAATAAGAACCATTGCCAGGATATAGAACAGGTGAATGACGGCATAGCTGTCCGGAATCATATAGGAAAAAAAGAGGGAGATGACTGTTACCGCAGACAGTATGCTGAACGAAATCAGTATGTTGACGGGTACGGTATGTTCTTTTGGAAGAGAATATTTTTCATTCGTACAATGGAACATAGCAAACCTCCTTTTTTTATGTTAATTATAATCTGCTTTCCTGACAGATTCAACAAGGCCAGCATAAAGAATTTGTTAAAAAAAGAGGCAATTACATAAAATGTGAATTCTTCATAAATTCTTAAGGTGACGGTACAATATGTATGGTTTATAATAGAAAATGAAAATGTAAGTGCGCAACATCGTGTGTATGCGAGAGGATTGCGCAATGTATTAAGGAAGGATGACAAATATTGAAAAGAAAAAGCATATGGAAAAGAATAACAGCTGCCACATTGGCGGGCATGATGGCGGTAAGCCTGGCAGCCTGTGGAAGCAGTGGAGGCGGTGGCAGCAAGGGTGATGACCAGACCGTAAGCGATAGCACTTTTGTGTGGGTACCGTCATATATGTCCTTGTCTGCAGAGACCGATTCTTACAGTAGGAATCTGGCAGTGACAGGAGACAGACTGTATTACACGTACAATGTGTATGGAGAAATGGAAAGCACTTCGGATTTTAGGTATCTGGACTTGAACAATCCGGATGCGGAGCCTGTAGTGGTAATGGATATGACCCAGGCAGATACCTCTGAGGAAGATTATTCCGAATACATTTCCAACGCCTTTGCCGCACAGGATGGCGGTATCGTAATCATAAGCCAGAGGTCGCCGATTATCACTGGTGATGGTGGTATGGTGGACTGGGAAAGACAGCAACAGGAGACTACCTACAGTATGAAGAAGCTTTCAGAGGATGGTACGGAGCTGTTTCATGTGGATATCACAGAATATTTGCGGATGGATGCCGAAAATGCCTATTTACAGTATGCAATTTCTGACAAAGACAGCAATCTGTATTTAAGCAATGGCAATTCCTATGTGTGGATATTTGATAAGGATGGCAATCATCTGACAGATGTAAAGATAGAGTCAGGCAGTCAGTACAGCTATATCAATGCCTTGGGAATCCTGGCAGACGGACGGGTAGCTATCGTACAGGATGGCGGCAACAGCATGGAGATAAAGGTATATAATGAAGCGACAAAAAGCTTCTCCGATACTTATAAGAACCTGCCGCCTAACTGCTGGAATACCGGTATTGCTCCCGGCATTGACGGCGGGGTGCTGTTAAACGGCAATGATGCGCTGTATGAATATGATCTGGAGACCCAGACCTATACTGAGATATTAAAATGGATTGACTGCGATATCAATCCGGATTATATTGATTTTGTAACATCCATGCCGGATGGCCGTATTGCTGCATATAGCAGGGATTGGAATACGAACGAGACCAATCTGATCATTCTGACAAAGACACCGGCTTCAGAGGTGGTACAGAAGGAGACCCTGACACTGGGATGCATGAGCCTAAGCCAGACCCTGCAGTCTGCCATTGTGGATTTCAATAAGAACAGTGATGCCTATCGTATTGAAGTCAAGGATTATACAGCTTCTATTGACTGGTCTGCTGACAACGGCATGACGGCATATGAGGATGCGATTACACAGTTTAACAACGATATTTTGACCGGCAACGCACCGGATTTGTTCGCTACAGACAATCTCAATCTGAACCTTCTTGCTGCAAAAGGGGCTATTGAGGATTTATCCCCTTATCTGGAGAGCAGTACGGTGGTAAAACGGGAAGATTTGTTCGAGCCGGTTCTGAAGGCTTACACAAAGGCGGATGTGCTCTGCGCCATTCCCACAACCTTCTATGTGAACACTTTAGTGGGAAGGACTGCTGAAGTCGGAGAGGAAGCCGGCTGGACTTTGGATGAAATGCTTGATTATGCCAAGCAGTATCCGGACGCAGAGATTTTTACCTATGCGTCCCGAAGCAGTGTGTTGCAGTACTGCCTGATGTTTGACATGGATTCCTATGTAAACTGGGAGACTGGCGAGTGTAGCTTCGACACACCGGAATTTAAAAAGATTTTGGAATTTGCAGCAGGCTATCCCGAAGAGCCGGATTACGAGACATCGGAGCCGAAGCGTCTGGGCAACCATGAGGCATTGCTTTCTGTGGTGAGCTTTTCGGAAGCCTATGACTGGCAAGTGCAAGAGCTGATGTTCGGTGAACCTGTGACCGCGATAGGTTTCCCGTCAGGCAATTCTACCGGTGTGATGGTAAACGGAGACGACAGTGTATGTATCAGTGCTACCTCTAAAAATAAAGAGGCAGCATGGAGCTTTATCGAGAGTCTTCTGTCAGAGGAAGCACAGGAGGATAACTACATGAGCTGGGGCTTCCCTATCAGACGGGATGCTTTTGACCGGATGATGGAAGAGGCTATGGTGCCTGATTATCAGTATGATGAAAACGGTGAGGTCATGCTGGATGAAAACGGAGATCCCGTGGAAGTTTCTCACATGAGCTATGGCTGGGATGATGTCACTTTTGATATTTATTCCGTAAAGCAGGATGAGGTGGACCACATTACAGATGTCATCGGCCAGATTGGTGGCGTTCTGTCCTGGAATCAGGAATGGATGAATATTGTGACAGAGGAGACGGAAAGCTACTTTGCAGGACAGAAGACGGTGGATGAGGTGGCTGAAATCATTCAGAGCCGTGTACAGATTTATGTAAACGAAAGCAGGTAGGAGGTTCTTTTAGCCTTGCAGAAAGAAAAGAAAGTAAGAAAAGTGAGAGCAAAAGCAAGTAAACGACTGAAAAAACAAAAAGTTGGCTCGGGGCTGTATCTGGCCCCCAGCCTTATTGGCGTTTTAGCATTTTATATCCTGCCGTTTATCGTGGTAATCTTTTATTCCATGGTGGATAACCCTATCAGTAAGAACTTTGTTTTTCTGGATAATTTCAGGAAGGTAATACAGAATGCGGCGTTTAAGACCGCCGTGAAAAATACGGCGACTTTTTCGGCAGTGGCGGTGCCTCTTGCGGTGGTACTGTCCCTGATACTGGCAATGGTATTGGATACGAAGCTGCCTTTCAGGAGCCAGTTCCGTACCTTTTTCTTAAGTCCCCTGATGGTGCCGGTAGCTTCCATCGTGCTCATCTGGCAGGTACTTTTCCACTATAACGGTGCAGTGAATGATGTGCTTGTGGCGTTGGGCGGCGGCAAGATTGACTGGATGAAATCCCAGTATTCTCAGGTGGTTGTCATCATTTTGTTCCTGTGGAAAAATTTAGGTTACAACATGATTCTGTTTATGGCGGCATTGGCCAGTATTCCCAAGGATATCCTGGAGGTGGCAAGGCTGGAGAGCGCGACGCCTCTGCAGACGTTTTTCTATATTAAGCTGAGATATCTTTCTTCCACGATATTATTTGTGACGATTATGTCCTTAATCAGTTCCTTTAAGGTATTCAGGGAGATTTATCTGCTGACGGGAGATCATCCCTATGACTCGATTTATATGTTGCAGCACTTTATGAATAATGCCTTCGCTTCGCTGGATTATCAGAGGTTATCGGCAGCAGCCATACTTATGTCCCTGGTGATGATAGTGATTATAGGCACTCTGTTTATCGTGGAAAATCATTTCGGAAAGGATGTGGAAGGATGAGAGGGTCTAAGAATGAAATCCAGCGCTCCTTTTCGGCGGAAAGAATCCAGAAAATCAAGAAGCGGAAAAAGAGGATACATAATTTTAAGATTGCGATTGCCACAATGGTGGCAGCGGCCTTCGCTATTCTGTTTCTGCTACCCATTGTACTGACCATCACCAATTCCTTTATGTCTTCGTCAGAAATATCGGCCAATTACGGTTCGGTTTTTGCTACGAATGACAAGGGAGGGAAGGTCTATATATCAGAAAAAGTCAACCTGAAATTTATACCGGATATGGTGTCCTTCAGCCAGTATATTACTGTTCTTTTCAAGAGCCCGGAATATCTGCTTAAGTTCTGGAATTCCGTTGTTCTGGTAGGACCTATTGTATTCTTTCAGCTTTTTGTTGCGGCATTGGCCTCCTATGGCTTTACAAGGTATAGGGGGCGCATCAGGGAAATCATCTTTTTCTCTTATATTATTCTGATGCTGATGCCGTATCAGGTAACATTGGTGCCTAACTATCTGGTGGCAGGATGGCTTAAGATTATTGATACTTACTGGGCTATATGGCTGCCCGGTATCTTTTCCCCGTTTGCTGTGTTCCTTCTGACTAAATTCATGCGGCGTATTCCGACCTCAGTGATTGAGGCGGCGCAGATTGATGGAGCGGGAGAGTGGCAGATATTCAGACGGGTCTGCCTGCCTTTGTGTAAAGGTGCCATCTGCTCGGCCGCTATTCTGGTATTTATCGATTACTGGAATATGGTGGAACAGCCCCTTATTTTACTGTCGGATGCGGAGAAACATCCGTTATCTGTTTTCTTAAGCAAAATCAATGCAGGTGAAATTGGTCTGGCATTCGCAGTAGCGACCATATATATGGTTCCCAGCCTGCTGGTATTTTTATATGGTGAAGAATACCTGGTAGATGGTATTACCTATCAGGGTGGTATAAAAGGCTAAACGAAAAGAAGAGGATGAAAAAATGAGCGAGAAAAAAGGCAATAGGCGAGAGTGGGTAAAGACAGCGGCTATTATATTTTTGTCAGTGATGCTGGTATTGACCTTCTTCTCCAACACAATCATGAATTATTCCCTGCCGGAGGTTGCAGCACAGTACATTACGTCCGGTACCATTACCGCCAAGATACGCGGTACCGGTACGGTGGAGAGCGGTTCCCTTTATAATGTGAAGGTAACGGAGTCCAGAAAGGTAATGAGCGTTGAGGTGCGTGTCGGTGATACGGTGCAGATAGGGGATGTAATCTGCTATCTGGATGATGTGGAGAGTGATGAATTGAAGGCAGCACGGGAAGCACTGGAAAAGGCGCAACAGGCTTATGATACAGCATTGCTTGCCGGCGATTTGAGCACCAGTGTGATGCAGAGTGGTGGCAACACAGAATCTACGACCACCTACTTAAGCAAACTGATTGCTGCACGGAATGAGGTAACGGCGGCAGAGGAGGAAGTAAAGAAGGCTCAGGCGACAGTTGATGATCTCCAGCAGAAATGTGACGCTTTTGATATACAGATTTCTATTACACCTTCCAACACAGCAGATGTTTCAGCAGAAACAAAAGCATATAACGAAGCCAAGACCAGAAAGGAAAATGCAGACTTTGCATTGAAAGAGGCACAGAATAACCTGAGTGCCATTACTTCACAGCTGGAGTATGAGGTGAGCATCAGCAGTGGGGATGCTGTTATAGCAAATCTGACAGCACAGAAACTGGAAGCGGAGAAAGTGGTGCTGAGTGCGCAGACGGAAGCGGATGCCGCGGCATTGGCCTTTGAAAAAGCGCAGACAGCTCTGGAAAATAAAAAAGCAACTGGTGATACTTCGGGAACCATTGCCAATCTTCAGGCACAGCAGGCGGTGTATAAAGCCAATCTGGTTGCTGCTCAAAAGACTTTAAGTGAAAAGAATCAGATTTTAGAGGAAAAGAAGCAGGCTTTATCCGATTTATCTGCTAATATCAATGCGGCACTCAGCTTGGGCACCTTGTATGATGCAATCGTAGATGCACAGGAAGAAGTAGCAGAGCTGGAAAGCAAATCCATCGGGGCAACCGTTACAGCAGATGTGGCAGGTACCATTACTTCCATCTCGGTGGTAGCGGGGGAAAGCACCTCTCCGGATACGCCGGTAGCGGTTATCCAGCCGGAGGGCAAGGGCTTTACCTTAAGCTTTTCCGTAACGGCAGAGCAGGCGAAGAGAATTTCCGTAGGTGACCCGGCTGAACTGGTAAATTCCTGGTGGTATAACGATATTACTGCAACAGTGGCTTCCATCAAGCCGGACCCGTCAGATCCCGGAAAGAAGAAGCTTGTAACCTTCAATCTGACAGGTGATCTGACAGCAGGACAGTCCTTGAGCCTGCAGGTAGGAGAGAAGAGCTCCACTTATGATATGATTGTACCAAACAGTGCAATTCGTGAGGACAACAACGGTAAGTTCATTTTAGTAGTGGAGTCCAAGAGCAGTCCTTTGGGCAACCGGTATTATGCAGTCAGATATGATGTTGAGGTGTTAGCTTCCGATGATACCCAGTCTGCAATCAGCGGTGGTCTGTATGGCTATGAATATGTAATCACGACCTCTACCAAGCCTGTAGAAGCAGGTAAGCAGGTCAGATTGCCGGACTAAAGGAGTAAGGTTGAAAATATGAGAAAAATCATGCAGAGACTGACCGGCAGGCAGATAGTGTTTCTTTTGACCGGATTGCTGTCTTTTGTACTGGGACTTGTCCTTTCCGGCATTGGAAATTTCATGGCAGGAAGCCTGGATACGCAGAATATGGCCGCCAGATGGTCCAAGGAGGGCGGTGTGTCCCAGATAAGCTGTTTCTTTTCCAGGGAAGCAGGTATAGAGGAAAACAGCATACTGTCTTTCGAACACAACCTGGATAAGGCTTTGGAAGAGGCTTCCATCGTCAGTGAATCGGAAAATGAAAATGCAAGGCTTTGGGCGGATGCCTACAGTGCTACAGGCAAGGTCAGTATTACGAGCGACAGAAGTTCTGTGGAGGTTGCAGCAGTAGGTATCGGCGGAGATTTCTTTCTGTTCCATCCCTTAAAATTGGTTAGCGGCTCCTATTTCTCGGGCAATGATGTGATGAAGGATTACATTGTTATCGATGAGGATGCGGCATGGCAGCTTTTCGGTTCCAATGACGTAGCAGGGCAGATGGTGACAATCAGCGGGATACCGCATATTATATCGGGTGTCATAGAACGGGAGCAGGGAAGGCTGAACGAGGCTGCGGGGTTAAGCTCTTCCGTGGCATATGTATCCTATGAGACGCTTAGCCGGTATGGCACGAACTATGGATTGAATACTTATGAAATCGTAATGCCGAATCCGGTGACCGGTTATGCCAAGAACTATGTGGCAGAAAATATCGGCGTGACTGAAAATGAAGTGGAAATCGTAGAGAACAGTACCCGGTATAGCCTGATGGCGCGTTTTAAGCTGCTTGCGCAGTTTGGTACCAGATCCATGAGCAGCAAAGCCATTATTTATCCTTACTGGGAAAATGTTGCGAGAGGATATGAAGATATTCTGGGACTTTTTCTGGTATTTATGGTATTATTATATATATATCCGGCAGTACTTTTGATTGTGGCAATTGTGAGAGCTTGGAAGCATAAGACCTGGACGGCAAAGAGCGTATGGATGAAGGTTCAGGACAGATTTGACAGACTAAGGGAAAAACGCTGGATGGCACAGAAGAGGAAAAAAGCGGAAAGAGAAAATACTTCAGAGAAAGTAAAAAAAACGAAAAGAGATCGAAAACCTAAAAGGGAAGTTTCCAATATGGAAACAGGGAGAGAGGAGGACAATTATGAAGAAGTGGAGTAAAAGGGTTCTCAGTATGCTGCTTGCGACGGTTATGGTAGTCAGCCTTGCAGCCTGCGGAGGAACAAGTGCAAGCAGTGATAATACTGCGAAAAACGAAGATGCTAAAAAGTATGTGTACAGAATGGAGGATATTGCGTCGGACATAATTGACGAGGATAGCAATGTCTATAGTGTTAATTATGTAGATGGCAGGATTTACATGCTGCTTACCCAAAACCGTTGGGATGAAATGGTAGGAATGACTGCAAGATTAGTATCTGCAAAGGATGACGGCAGCGACGTCCGGGAGACAGAACTGTTCAACACTTTACGTGAGAATCCCGATTATTATAATGAGGATATGGACGGTGACGGGAATGTGGGTATCATGCCTCTTGATGCTAGGGAAGAAGCAGTAACGGAGGAAGAACCGACAGATGATGGGGCATCCCAGATGTACAGTAATACCTACGTTAGTTCTGCTGTTATAAATGAGAATGGCGTCTATCTGGTAATAGAAAGCAGCTCTTATTACTATGATGAGATGGGCAATTATAATGAGGGCGAATATTCTCTTGATTTATATGCTTACAGCCTGACAGGGGAAGAGCAGTTCAAAGCTACTTTGAATGACAGTCAGGACGAGTACATGTGGGTAAATACCATTGCTTCAGATACCGATGGCAATATTGCTCTTTTATGTGATGGGAAAATCTTACTGTATGATAAGTCAGGGACACCTGTTTCGGAGATTGATACCTCCAGCCAGGGCGGCTACGTGCAGGCTGCTTTTATGAAAGACGGCAAGCTGAATATGGTAGGTTATAATGATGACTGGACGAAAATGTTGGTTAAGGTCTATAACCTGCAGAC
>JBJFCM010000054.1:0-3378 GCA_051888955.1 Lachnospiraceae bacterium
TGTGCCTGGTCAGCCGCAATCACTGCCCCGATGGCAGTTGCATAATCCGAATATTCCGGGATACTGATTTCCACATCCCACAGGCTCTTGAAATCCGCTGCAAGCTGCTTACATTCCAGAAACTTCGTCAGCCCGCCAATCAAAAGATAATCCTTGATGCCCGTGCTGCGGGAAGCCAGAATGGCAGACTGGCAGATATTTTCAAGCACCATATGTACAATACCTGCCGCAATATCCTCCGGTCTGGACTGGGCATCCGCCTTGCCAAAATTGGAGGCTGTCACATCCAGATTCAGTCCCGGCAGCTTTTCCTTAGAAATATCACCTATCCGCAAATCTATCTTAGCCACATCCCCTTTTCTGGACATAGCCGCAATTTCATTGATATCCCCGGTGTTCAGCATAATGGAGGAAAGCCCACAGATGGTGCCGCCGCCAAGTCCGACACCTCCTAAGTGGCTCATCTCTGTTTCCGTCACCTTGACGATAAAGCTTCCCGTTCCCATACTTACCACGATGACTTCCTTTTTATCCGTAAGGTAGTAGCCGCCTGTTCCGGTCGCTATAAATTCATCAATCTTATAGGTGGGACAGCCATAAACAGGCTTATCCACATACTTGCTTCCCACTCCTGTTATGTAAACTCCTGCCACATCGGAAAGTTCCAGATTGTTTTCATATAAATATTGTCCAAAGGCGCCATAGAGGGATGCCATCTGCGTATCCGCCTTTACCACCATGGGTTCCAGCATGCGCTCTTTTTCAAATGCCACGATTTTCGTAGTGCTGCTGCCAATATCGATACCGATTTTGATTTCCATATAAAATCCTCCCCAATAAGCGTGAATTCTGCGTCAGCAGAATCAGTATAACATGTACCCGCTATTCTGTACACAAAATATCCCTTTTTCTTTCCGGAAACCAGATACTACAACAAATAACGGAAGCCCTGCACCACAAAACCAAATATCTTCATTGCCACTTTCTTTCCAAACGGAACCTCCGCTATAGTAAGCCCCTCGGGCACTTCATACGCAGAAGCGGACAGCACATGCCTGCACTGTTGCTCCATTTTTTCCATATTGGACCGCAGCTCAGCATTCAATTCCTCACTCTTTACCACCAGCATCAGCTCCGTATCCATATAAGTGCTTCGCAAGTCAAAATTGAAAGAGCCGATTATGGAAATATCATCATCTATCACAATGGACTTTCCATGATAGGAATCCCCGCCGTCATACTCATACAGAGTAATTCCGGTATCCACGATTTCCTGTTTGTTTCTCATGTAATCACTGGAGGCACAGAAATTGTCTCCATTTTCTATGGAATTCAGCATCATCACGGTATCCGGTACCTCTTCCTTTATCTCCCGCAACACCTGATACATATAGGAATTGCAGACTGCATAAGGCGTGTGAATCAGGACGTTTTCCTCTGCCTGTTTCATCAGTTCTCCAAGCTGATACAGAATCACAGGTTCTTTTCCATAGATACCTGTATCGCCTGACAGTAGCGTCACATTTTCTGTTTCACAGGTATGGGTCTCATAATCATATTCATCAAACAGCTCCGGCTTTTCAGCCACCAGTTTCTCATATTCCGCTTCCAGTCTCTGCCGCTCCCTTTGTATGGACGGTTTCTCAGACAGCCCCTCTCTTTCTCCGAACACCTTACAGTATCCGCCATTCCACACCTTTTCAAAATAGCTTTTCACCTGCCACAATGAACTTTCCTGACTTTCTGTTCCCCATGCAGTATTATAGATAAGAATCTCCCTGTCCAGACTTCTGTGCTCACTCTCAGCGTCACCCAGAAAATAGTCAAAGGTATTGCGGCCACCCAGAATATAGGCCAGATCATCCACAATGACATATTTATCATGCATCCTGCCCTGGCTGGTCCAGGGTGTCAGCAGATTAATAGGATTATAAAGGCGGATTTCAATATTAGGATGTGAGGACAAAGCCTGAAAAAAGTCCCTTCCCGGCAGCCGGAAGGATCCATTGAAGCCATCTATTAACAGCGATACCTGCACGCCTTCATCTGCCTTCTCTAAAAGCATGGCGGCAATATCATCTGTGGACTCTCCCTGTCGCATGTCAAAGGTACTCAATATAATACGCTCCTTTGCCATATTAAGGAGCCGGATTCTTTCCTCCAACGCCTGCACATTGCTTTCCAACAGCATAGCACGGTCCACCGATACACCTTCCGCATTCGTAACGGCAGTTACAACCGCATCGGCATCCTGTATCGTTTCCCTTGAAAGCTGTTTATACCTCATAAAAGGTATTGTTGCACCTATAATCAGATACAAAATCACGATAAGAACCAGATACAGACCAAACCATTTTTTTAAATGAGCAAGCATTCCTACACCCCTTTTTACCCGGCTCTTTTCAGCCGCCCTACATTTTCCTGAATACAGGTATGTACATGATAAGCGTAAACAACATCACTGCTGCACAGAGTAAAATCAATCCGTTTGCCACCTGTATGGGCAACGAAGGAAACAGCAGCAGAATAAACATCACAATAAACAGAGTTGCCGTACAGACCTTTCCGAACCACATGGCCCCATCCAGCTTTTTCCCGTCTTTTAGTTTTATTATGCCCATCACAGCCATAAAGCCTTCCTTTATCAGCATGATACCCACAACTAAAAGCATAAGCGGATATTTGTATGCCAGACAGATGGCCAATGCTCCATGGGTCAGTTTATCTGCAAGCGGGTCGATAAATTTCCCCAATTCCGTAACCATATTGCATTTTCTGGCTACCAGCCCGTCCAAAAAGTCCGTAATCGTTGACACCAACACGATGCCTGCCGCCACCAGATAGTCCCTGTCAGTTTTTGCTGTAAAAAACAAGTAACAGAAAATCGGAATTAACAGTATCCTGAAATATCCCATAATATTGGGAATGGAGAAAATTTCCTTCGCGGTAAAACGCCCCTGTTTTTTGTGTTCCATAAAAATCCTCCCTCACAATCGGTTTACTCTTGTCGAAAATAATCGGATATTGTAACTGTAACACCAGCTTCTTTTTTATACCATTATAGGAAAATAAATTTTTTCTTAAAATTTTGGTTGAAAATTTTTTCAAGAACCACTTGACAACCTAATACGTTTTATGTAAAATATCAAATGTTGTGACGCAAAGATTTCTGTAATGTGTTGCAGTTCTCTTGCTCTCAAGCTTAATTGCCCAGATAGCTCAGTTGGTAGAGCAGAGGACTGAAAATCCTCGTGTCACTGGTTCGATTCCGGTTCTGGGCACTTCCGCAGGAGAAGCGCAAGCTTCGAATGCGTTAACATATATGCGGGTGTAGTTCAATGGTAGAACACCAGCCTTCCAAGCTGGATACGTGGGTTC
>JBJFCM010000055.1:0-3366 GCA_051888955.1 Lachnospiraceae bacterium
TTCTATAAAGCAACAAAAGCCAGACTAAGAACTTTTCAGCACTTCGCCCGGCTTTTTACCCGTCATTTGTGCAGACCACAAAAACGGAGCCTGCATTTTAAAATTTTACAAGAGTACCACCCTTGACTTCTATTACATTACCATCCACTGTAAGCCATGCACTCTGCGCAGAAGGATTATATACAAAATCTCCCGCAGCACCAAACTGCAGATTCCGGCAGACCTGCATATAGTCTATGATTTCGATATTGGTCGCATACCAGACATCCTCTCTGCCGCCTGCATAAGCACAAAACTCTTCTATCAAATCCCAGTTATTATCTCTGTCAAACTCATAGCTGTGCCCCCATACATATAAGCATTTTAAATATTGGGGCTTTTTCAGTTCGATAAATTCACGGGCATGCTCCATCAGATGATAATTGTGGTGGCAGGTTCCCTTCCACTCCAGAGGGTCCGTCGGCAGCTCCACATCCCCGTTTTCCGCGCAAGCCGCTCTGGCATATGCAACACCAAGGCTTTTAAACATCTGCTTGATTTCTTCATTATAAGAGCCGTTGGGATAAGCGTGTCCGCGCACCGGATATCCTGTAATGCTCTCCAGCCCTACCCTGTCCTCTAAGAGTTCCCTTACCACTTCCGACATCGGGCAGCGGGAAATAGTCGGATGGGTCATGGTATGGGTCGCAATCTCATGCCCCTCATATAATGCCTTGATCTTATCTTTACTGATCCTTTCAGGATTGTCCATAAGACCGTAATTCAGGTTAAAAGTGCCCTTGATGCCATATTTATTAAAAATCCCTACCAGCCTCTCATCAGCCAGCTTGCCATCGTCGTAGCTCATGGTCAGAACCTTTGCCTTGCCCCCCGGAAAACAATTATATATCTTCAAAGTCTTTCCTCCATTCCTGCATTCCTTTTTTAGTAATATATATCATAATAGTATATTTTCATTTGAAATACAAGGCTTGACAGACCGGAATACACTGTGCACGATAAGAATTTTTAACGTGCAAAAAGCAGTGCTATTTTATATTTTTTTAACGAAATCGTTTCCGTCTTTCTATTGTGCATTTTCCTCAAAATAGGTAATATAGATATTATAAAACTATTCAGAGCACTTATAGGAGAACATATGATGAAAGAATCTTTTCGTAACAGACGCAATGGCTTTGAAACGGTGGGTGCAGACGGCAACCGCCCTTCCGGAGCTTCCATAGGAAAGCTGGTAGGCATCATAGCCGGTATTCTCGTTGTATTGATACTGGTTTTTGATTCCACCTACCAGATTGGTGAACAGGAACAGGCCGTTCTGATTACCTTCGGTAAGGCAAGTCCCGTAACGGAACCGGGCCTGCATTTCAAGATACCCTTTATACAGCAGGTCAAAAAGGTAAATACCACCATCCAGGGCTTTTCCATTGGCTACGACCAGGCCACCAATACCAGCAACGAGGATGAGTCCCTAATGATTACCTCTGACTACAACTTTGTAAATGTAGACTTCTTCGTAGAGTATCGTTTTTCCGACCCGGTGAAAGCCGTGTTCGCTTCCGAGGAGCCGGTCAATATCTTGAAGAACATCAGTATGAGCTGTATCCGTACCGTAATCGGCAGCTACCCGGTGGATGATGTATTGACTACCGGAAAGAATGAGATACAGGCAGCCATTAAGGAAATGATCTTACAAAGACTGGAGACACAGGACATCGGTATTCAGCTTGTCAACATTACCATTCAGGATTCTGAGCCACCTACCGCAGAGGTCATGGAGGCCTTCAAGGCTGTGGAAACTGCTAAGCAGGGCAAGGAAACCTCTATCAACAATGCAAACAAATACCGTAACGAACAGATTCCTTCCGCAGAGGCACAGGCGGACGCGATTATTCAGGAAGCAGAGGCTCAGAAAACTGCCCGCATCAACGAAGCAACCGCACAGGTGGCACGCTTCAATGCCATGTATGAGGAATACATAAAAAATCCCGAGGTCACCAGAGAGCGCATGTTCTATGAAGCCATGGAGGAGGTCCTTCCCGACTTAAAGGTCATTATCGAGAGTCCTAACGGAGATGTCCAGACCTTCTATCCCATTGAATCCTTTGTGGATATGGGCACTACGGAAAGCACCGGCAACGGCACGGCTGCAGACGCTTCTCAGGAATAAAGAAGGCATTCGGACAAGGAGATTTTATTATGAAGACATTTAAAAAAATAACGTTAGTGGTAATACTTTTTCTTTTACTGATTGTAGGTTCGTCCAGCATTGTAGTAACACAGGAAAATGAATACAGCCTAATCCGCCAGTTTGGCAAGGTGGATCATGTGGTATCGGAAGCCGGCATCAGCTTTAAGATACCCTTTGTTCAAAGCGTATACAAATTGCCCAAGGAAATTCTGTTATACGACCTGGCATCCTCCGATGTTATTACCAGTGATAAAAAGACCATGATTACAGACAGCTACATCCTCTGGCACATTACGGATCCCTTAAAGTTTTCCCAGACGCTGAACTCTTCCATCACCAATGCGGAAAGCCGTCTGGATACGATTGTTTATAACTCTACCAAAAACATTATCAGTAGTATGACGCAGGAGGATGTCATCAGCGGACGTGACGGTGAATTATCCGAAGCGGTGATAGCAAATATCGGAAATTCCTTAGACCAGTACGGTATTGAACTGCTTTCCTTTGAAACCAAGCATCTGGATTTACCTGCTGACAATAAGGATGCCGTATACGAGCGAATGATTTCCGAACGCAACAACATTGCTGCCTCTTATACTGCAGAGGGTAATTCCGAGGCACAGATTATCCGCAACACTACCGATAAGGAAGTAACGGTCATGCTTTCCGAAGCGGAAAAACAGGCTGAAATCCTAAAAGCTGAGGGAGAAGCAGAATACATGCGAATTCTTTCTGAAGCATATTCCGACCCTTCCAGAACAGAATTTTATTCCTTTGTGCGCAGTCTGGATGCCATCAAGGCTTCCATGACAGGAAATAACAAGACATTGATTCTGTCACCGGATTCCCCGATTGCGAAGATTTTCTATTAAGCAATAATACTGAACAAAGAAACGGGCTTCCCATCCATGATTGTCATGGATGCGGAAGCCCTTACTGCTTACCTGCCTATAACTATTTTAATATGATACTCCCTTTTCGGATTTGCGTTGCTAAGAATGAATTTTGCTATTCAAATATGCAAATTCATTCAGGAACACTTTTCCGAAAAGGGACATATGATATTATCAATTTCTTTCAGTTCTTCTTCTGTGAATCCGGGAGCATTTACAATACCAATGTTATCCAGTATCTGGGAAGGCCTGGAAGCACCAATAAGGACACTGGTAACTTCTCCG
>JBJFCM010000056.1:0-3363 GCA_051888955.1 Lachnospiraceae bacterium
ATCCCGGAGATGTGCGTACAGTGGATGTACATATCAGGAGACTTCGGGAAAAAATTGAAGATAATCCCAGTGAGCCGAAGTTTGTGCACACAAAATGGGGCGTTGGATACTATTTTTTGAATGCGGAGTAGGAATATGCTGTTAAAACTAAAAGAAGCGTTGCTTCATTTTAAATACTTCCGCAGCCTGCGGGCACGGCTTTTTATCATTATTTTGATAGTGGGAATCGTGCCCAGCGCGCTGATGCGCTATGGCATTGTGGAGAATTACGAGGAAAGAGCGATACCGCTGCGCGCCAATACAGTGCAGGCGCAGCTAAAGATACTTGCGAACCATCTGATTACCTATAATTATCTGCAGGACACTTCCTCCGAAGTCATTAATGCGGAACTGGAGATGCTGTCTAATCTTTACGATGGGCGAGTGCTCGTCATCGGTGGTAACTTCAAGGTTGTAAAGGATACATATGCCATCAGTGAAGGCAAAACAATCATATCCGAAGAGGTCATAAGATCCTTTGGAGGCGAAAGCCTGTCCAATTACGACAAAACGCACGGTTATATCGAAATGACGACACCGATTACCGAGACGGTGAAAGTGACAACAGATGCCGGGGAAGTAGAACAGAGTATTGTACGTGGGGTCATGCTGACCAGTATCTCTACAGACAGTATCACTACGACTATGGATATACTGAGCAGGAAAGCCATGATTCTGGAGGCGATTATGATTATCATCATTATTGCAATTGCCATCTTGCTTTCCGATATACTGACAAGGCCTTTTGCGCGGGTTACACAGGCAATCAATGATGTAAAGGCCGGATACACGGATGAGAGTATTTCCGTGCCGGACTATCTGGAGACCATGCATATTGTGGATGCATTCAACCAGCTTCTGGGGCGTATGAAGGTACTGGATGACTCCAGGCAGGAATTCGTATCCAATGTGTCCCATGAATTGAAGACGCCGTTGGCCTCCATGAAGGTACTGGCAGATTCTCTGTTGGCTCAGCCGGATGCGCCTATTGAAATGTACAAGGAATTCATGGGAGATATAGCGGCAGAAATTGACAGGGAGAATCAGATTATTACGGATTTGTTGGCACTGGTTAAGATGGATAAGACAGCAGCGGATTTGAATATCAGTACAGTCAACATCAATGAGTTGACTGAATTGATATTAAAGCGCTTAAGGCCTATCGCCAGAAAGAAG
Organism: Lachnospiraceae bacterium; assembly: GCA_051888955.1. Classification (GTDB taxonomy): domain Bacteria; phylum Bacillota; class Clostridia; order Lachnospirales; family Lachnospiraceae; genus Acetatifactor. The sequence goes on from JBJFCM010000056.1 coordinate 1,216, forward strand.
GACGTAGAGGTAGTGTTGGAGAGCAGGCGTCCCGTAACAGCAGAGGTGGACGAGGTTAAAATAACTCTGGTCATATCCAATCTTGTGGAAAATGCCATCAAATATAACAGGGAGCACGGTTCCGTGAAGGTGACACTGGATGCGGATCATCAGATGTTTTCTATAGAAGTGGCGGATACCGGAATCGGTATTCCGGAGGAGTCGCTGGAGCATATTTATGAGCGTTTTTACCGGGTAGACAAATCCCATTCCAGGGAAATCGGAGGCACAGGACTGGGGCTTGCCATTACCAGAAGTGCAGTGCTGATGCATAGGGGTTCTATTACTGTAACAAGTCTGGAGGGAGAGGGCACTACGTTTTTAGTGAAGATTCCGTTAAACTATATCGCCGGTACGTAAAAAGCTTTACGGCGGGAAAGGTATGGAGATTAGGTTGAAAAACAGAGCAAAAAAGAAAATAAAACTGTTGCCGCTTCTGCTTGCCTGGATACTTGCCATCACAGGTTGTGGGGAAAGTGTGCAGACCGATAACGGTCGTATTGTGGAAATCTACTATATTAACAACAATGAGACAAAGGTAGAGATGCATGAGTATGAGATACAGGCTTCCGATACAAAAGGACAGCTGAATGAGCTCATAGAGCAGCTTGGGACAACGCCGGCAAAGCTGGAGTATAAGGTTCCGTTACAGATGGGTTTCGAATTGTTGTCCTACTATGTGGACGGAGAAAAGCTGTATCTGGATGTAAGTGAAGGATATAAGAGCTTGAGCGCGACCACAGAGATTTTAGTCAGAGCAGCCCTTGTCAGGACCCTGTCCCAGGTTGCGGGCATAAAATATGTGGCAATTACGGTGGATGGCGGGCAGCTTCATGACAGTCTGGGAAATGTGGTGGGACTGATGTCTGCTGACCAGTTTATTGACAATGCCGGAGACGAAATCAATGCCTATGAAAGCGTCAGACTGAAGCTGTATTTTGCCAGTGAGGACGGGACTTCTTTGATTGCTACCAACAGAACCATGTGGTATAACACGAATATCTCATTGGAAAAGCTGGTGGTGGAACAGCTTATTGATGGTCCGAGGGCAGATGTGGCGGATGTGGTATACCCCACAATCAATCCGAATACCAAAATACAGAGCATTCTGGTGAAGGATGGAATTTGTTATGTTAACTTTGATGAAAGCTTTTTGACACAGATATATAATGTATCCTCCGATGTGGCAATTTATTCTATTGTCAATTCATTGGCAGAATTAACCGGAATCAATAAGGTGCAGATATCGGTGAACGGAGAAACTAATATCATGTATCGGGAAAGCATCAGCCTGACCACGGTATTTGAAAGGAACTTGGATTTGGTCACTACTGTGGAGTAAGGAGGAAGCAGTATTTTTGAAGAGACCATTATTTACAGCATGCCTGGCCGTCGTCCTGTTTACGGCGGCCTGTCTGTGGCTGCACCCTCCGGCCTATGCTTCGTATGGGGAAGTAGCCGGAGAAGAGGTGTATCTTACCGGACGGGTATATGCAAAAGAATTCAAAAAAGGGTATCAGGGCCCAGTCTTACTTATCTATATAGAGCCTGAAGGACTTTCGGTTCATCAAGAGAATATTTCCTGTTATGATAATTTTATATGCGCTTTAAAAAGTGGAAGCAGGGAGCCGGCCATTGGCAGTACCGTTACGGTACGGGGAATCCTGACAGAGTATGAGGCTGCCCGGAATCCGGGGCAGTTTGATGCAAGGACCTATTATGCCATTTTGGGAGTTTCCGCCCAAATAAAAAAAGGAGAACTGATAGAAGAGGGAAAAGACTATGACAGGCTGCAAGAAAGCCTCTGGCGCCTGCGGAAGTCTTTGGGGGACGCTCTGGATGAAATCTTTTCCGAAGAGGATGCTGCGGTTCTGAAAACAATGCTGCTTGGGGACAAGACCTCTTTAAATGAAGAAACCAAGAGCTTATACAGAGAGGCAGGTATTCTGCATATTCTGGCTATTTCAGGGCTGCATATTACGATATGGGGAATGGGCCTGTATAAACTGTTGCGAAAAATATACATTCCGGTTGTTCCGGCCTCAGTTTTTTGTGCAATCCTCATGCTTTTGTATGGCATCATGGTAGGAATGCCTGTTTCCGCTATGC
>JBJFCM010000057.1:0-3352 GCA_051888955.1 Lachnospiraceae bacterium
AAGGTCCCCGGAGCTTACAGCTCTCTGGGGACTTTACTATTATATTTATCTAATAATAAGGCAGCGACAATACCTACCGCAATGCAGATGATATTGATGAGGCTGCTGCTTATGGAGGTAAAGCTGGTAAAAGGGATAATCATAACAGTGGCAGCAATCACAATGCCTATAATGGCATGAAAAGCAACGGAGTAGTGTTGCCTGAACAGAGTATCCACTGCTTTTGCAAGCAGGAGGATGGTAGCTAAAGCGCCGATACCGCCCGGAAGCAGTACGGAATAATCCAGGTGTCCGATGCCGTCCACAAAGGGCGCATATAGTCCCAGGGGCATCAGCAATGTGGAAAAACTCATGCCCGGCGCGATGATACTGAGGGCAAGACAGAAACCGCAGAACAGATACCATACGAAATTAGGAGTAATCTCTACGGATGCCACCTGTAATCCTACAAGCAGGATAAAAACAACAATCATAGCTGTGTACAGCGATATAAAGGAAGCTTTGCTTCGGCCCTGTTCTCCCGCTTCCCGAAAAAGGGAGGGCAGCATACCGGTAATGAGCCCGACAAACAGACATACCGAAGGGGCCGGATATTTTTCCAGTAAAAAGGCCAGAATATTGGCAATCCCCATAAATCCGATGACAGCGCCTAAAAGGGCAGGAAAGAGTCTGGGAAGATGTGTTCTGTATTTGTGGAAGGGATCGGCCAGCAATTCCATAAGGGGCTTGTAGATACCGAACACGACACACAGCACCCCGCCGGAAATACCGGGAAGTACGGCGCCGAGCCCAATCAGTGCGCCTTGCAGAATGCGTAAACAAAAAAGGGAAACAGATAATGATTTTTCTTCTTTTTGCATGGAATACCTCATCTATTATATGCAGCATGGAATTTGTACTTAGACAACTATATCATAGTATATGAAAAACAATTGCCTGTCATGCAAATTGTACTTCTTTAACAAAAAATTTACACTTTTGTACCCTAAATTTTCCGGCTCCATGGTCGATAAATATAGTACAGGTACTTAGGCCAAAGCACCTGCAAACTATTATTCTTAGTCGCCACGGATGGTATACGGAGGGAAAAGGACGCCCTTTTGTATATCATTTTTGTTTTTATCAAACAGGGAGGGGAGATGAAGGCAAGGGACTTCAAAGGGGGTATTATTTGCGAATTGATTCCAGTACGATAGGAATGGAATCCGCCAGAAGATATTCATCTTCTACAACAAAATACAGCCGTTTCCTTGTAAAGGATTATAATGGGGAATCGGCACATGGTACCAATAGTACCTTTACGAATCTGTTTCATCCCGGCAGCGAAGAGGAGTTATCTGACAAAGACAGCAATACATTAGGGGAAGATTCGAAAACAGATGAGAACAGCATTGCTACGAAAGATACCGTTATCGAATTGCGGGAGAGGGTAGAAAGTATGCGGCTTAAATCTGTCAGTCTGCGCACACAAAGTACGAGTGCAGTAGAAAGCTTCAGACAGGCCACTATCCGGTATATTTTCCGCATGTTCTTTGGAGAAAAAAAGACAAACCAGCTTTTTGGAGAAGATTATTTAAACAAGAACTTCTCAGAAAACTTATCCGGTGGGAGTACGGAAGGCAGCTTCAGCATATCCTCCGGCAATGTGCTTACGTTATCTAATGAACAGTGGTATGATGAAAGTGAAAGCACCTCTTTTTCTACGAAGGGAACGGTGCGGACTGCGGACGGCAGGGAAATCTCCATCAATGTGGACGTTGCCATGAGCAGGAGATTTACACAGTATTTTGCGGAAGAAATGCAGATTATGCAGGTTAACACCTGTGACCCGCTGGTGCTCAATTTTGACGGAGATGTAGCGGAACTGACCGACCAGAAATTCTTTTTTGATATTGATGGCGACGGCAAAGAGGATGAGGTGTCTAATCTTGGCAGCGGCAGCGGTTACCTGGCGTTTGATAAGAACGGGGACGGCATCATTAATGATGGCAGAGAACTGTTTGGACCGCAGAGCGGTAATGGCTTTGAAGACCTGGCTGCCTTCGATGAGGATGGCAATGGGTGGATAGATGAAAACGACGCTATCTGGTCCAAACTGAAAATCTGGTGCAGGAATGAGGATGGTACAGATTCCCTATATACTCTTTCGGAAAAAGGTGTTGGTGCCATATGCCTGCAGAATGCAGCTACCGATTTTGCATTGAACGGAACGGACAATCAGACCAACGGCTATATCCGCAGCACAGGCATTTTTTTGTATGAAAATGGCAATGTAGGAACCGTGCAGCATCTGGATGTTGCAAAATAAATAAAAATTTCATATTAAAGAAGATATCAGAAATCGTCAAAGTTTTCAAAAACCATGCATAATCAGAGAAATCTGTGAATGCATGGTTTTTTACTTTATAGGAAAATCCTGTGAAGTAAAAACTATTGGAATAAAACATGAGTTTACGGCAAGACTATCGTTACAGAAAAAAATAATTTGTGGATTCCACATCATATAGCAAAAGTGGCGGAAAGGATGATAGAGAATGAAAAGACAGGGCAGGTATAATCGTAAGAGCAATACAAAAAAAGAGCGGATTATCATGATAGCTTCCTCGGTATTTGTGCTGGCAGCACTTACCATGACAGGAGTATATGTAAAGAACAACAGCGAAAAGGCAAAGAATGACGGATATAATATTGATTTTAGCTCATTGGAAAGCAATGCGGGGGAAAAATATGAGGAGATTCAAAGTGAAACCTTAGATCAGATTTCCCAGGTGACAGAGGATGATCTGGACTATACACCGATGGAACAGGTGGACGGCAGCTCGGTGGAAATTCCGGGACTGACTAATCAGGTGACCACAGGAACGGGTGGTCCCAGCGACCAAAAGCTGGATGAAATAGAAGATTTTGTCACAGGGATGAACAATCCCAAAAATACGGAGGAAACAGACCCGGAGAAGTTGGATGAAGAAAAGGATCAGGCGGCCATTTCAGCAGATGCAGGAGAAAAAACGGCAGAGCAGACGGTAAAGCAGCCCATCAAACAGCAGGAGCCCAGCTTTTCTTCCGGTGATACGCTGGTATGGCCTGTTGTCGGTAATGTATTGATTCCGTACAGCATGGATAAGACCGTATATTTCTCCACGCTTGCACAGTATAAGTACAATCCTGCGCTGGTCATTTCCGCAACAGAGGGAGATACTATTTCGGCTGCAGCGGCCGGTAAGGTAACGAATGTATTTTATGATGAAGAAATAGGTAATGCAGTCACGATGAATATAGGCAACGGCTATGCGGCCACCTATGGGCAGCTGAAGGACATCGCAGTCTCTGTGGGGGATTATGTAGAAAAGGG
>JBJFCM010000058.1:0-3349 GCA_051888955.1 Lachnospiraceae bacterium
ATCCATCCTCCAACATCGTGGCCATCGACTACGATCCCGGTGCCAGCGAGGTAAACCAGCTGAACCGTATCAAGCTGATGCTTTCCACAGCCAATAAGAATTTAAAGTAAAACAGCAATTTTCTATCATACAAAGACAGGGCAGCTTTCCTTTTGGGATTGCTGCCCTGTTTTTATCACTTCATCTATATTCCTGTATTCTTCCCCCTATTTCACCCTCACTGCCTGTTTCCGCAAGGTAAGAGCCGCTGCCATGGCACAAATCACCACAATACCTGCTGCACCGAATAGGAGCATCCATTCCAGACAGCCTGTCGCCGTAAAATATTTTATCATGTTCATAACCGCCTTGTGTACCGCATCTGTCTGGCACAGGATGCCAAACAACCACAAGCCGATACACATGCCATACCATACTACAAATCCGAACTTCATAAACAAAGCCCCGACCAAAAGCTTCAATACCGGCAAAAAAATGAGTATAAAGAAAATGGCGCGGAAATCCAGCAAGAAGCCGGAACAGTCAAAGGTGTATGTTCTGTCCTCATACAGGAACTTCTTCATCAGCCATTCCAGAAACACCACAAACCAGACTGTGGCCAACTGCATCAGGGTATACAGCATTTCCACGCAAAGATAAACGATAAAAAACTCCTTACGCGTCCTGCCCATGGATATCATCATATTGAAACGGTTGTTTACAGACAACATACCCGTAAAGAAACCGGCCGCCAACAGTATCAGAAGCATCATAAACGATGCTAATAAAATATATTCCTTTTCCCCTGACTTTTCCATTCCCAGGTTCACCAACACTGTAACTGCCATTCCCATCACCGCAGCTACCGCCATGATAACCAGCATGGCAATCAAATCTGATATATGAAACCAAAAAGTAGCTTTTATCTGCTTTAACATCTCTATCCCTCTTTTTCTTCCTCTATACTCTGACTTCTGTTTTCATGGCTGCCAGATAACATATTACACCCGCTACCGCGTCAAGCAGTATGCTGATGACAAGCATCCATGCCTTTGTCAGTAAAGAGAACATAACCTCCGGTTCCATTCCCACTGCAATAAGAAATGCGACCACACAGCATAGCATGACTACTATGCTTATCGTGTTTCCCATTGCTCCCTGCAGCCTGCTGCGCAACACCGTAACCACATTCCCGAAAAAGCCTGCAAGGAAGCTGCAACAGATGCCTGCAAGCAGCAATGTAATATAACTTTTCTTATCCTCTGTGGGAAGAAGCGCATTGGCCAGGAAAGAAATCAGTAAAATTTCAACTCCCATCACATGCAGCATCACTTCCATCCCGATAAAGGCATCCCTCCTGGTGCTTCCCATAGAAATCGTAAAGGATAAGTATCTGTCATTGTTGGTACCAAACATGCAGCCTAAATAAATGCCAAAAATCGAAAAACAGCCGGCATACAGCCGTAAAAGCTGATGTGGTATCTCCCCTATATCCTCTGTTCCCCATGCAAGGCTGAGTATCGCAAAACAAAGCAATCCAATGGCAGCTACCTGCTCCATCACCCATCCCCAATAGCGGAGATTTCTTTTGATTCCGTCCATCTACATATCCTCCTTACCGCACATTGCTACAAATAACTGCTGCAGATTGACCGGCTGCACGGACAGATTTGCATTTTCCTTCAGGTGGTCGCCCTCCTGTAGCAGTACGGTGATGCCCTTGCTTCTGCCGACTTTTTCCGGATGCATACAGGTAAGTCCTGCTACCGCTGCATCCACCTCCTCTTCTTTGCCACTTATATGCACTGCTCTTTCCAAAAGCTCCTGCGTGTTTTCCTTTAAGAGAATTTCACCCTGATCCAGGATGATTACTTCTTCAAAGATATCCGCTGCCTCTTCAATGATATGGGTGGAAATCACAAAGGTTCTGCCGCTCTCCGCAAATTCTTCCAGAAGCACTCTGTAAAAATACTCCCGCATTACCACATCCAGTCCGGCTACCGGTTCATCTAAGAAGGTAAAGTCCGCCTTGCTGGCAAGCGCGATAATGATGGTCACCATGGAAAGCATGCCTTTTGAAAGCTTGGAAATCTTCTTTTTCTCATCCAATTCAAATTTTTCCACCAGATGCTTTGCCATCTCCTTATCCCAGTTCGGCATGTAAATAGCAGCCGCTTTCAGATAATCCCGCACCCGGTAGGTATTGACAGACTGCCCGTTCATGGACATGGTATTGATTTCTCTGGAGAAGCAGATATGATCCAGTGCACTCCTGTTTTCCCAGACAGGCATGCCGTTATAGGTGACGCTGCCGCCATTTGCTGCAGCCTGTGCCGAAAGAATGGATAACAGGGTAGTCTTCCCGGCACCGTTTCTTCCAATCAAGCCGTATATCCTGCCCTTTTCCAGGGTCAGATTTATATTTTTCAATACATCCTTTTTACCATAAGTCTTTACAATATCCTGACAGATGATCTTGTCCTCTTTTATCGTATTCGCTTCCATTTTATCTTCCTCCGCATATATTTCCTGATACTTATTTGTCACGCTTTATCATTTCTATCAATTCTTCTTTGGTAATACCGATGCTGGCTGCTTCCTCCAGCAGCTTTTTGATATAGTTGTCAAAAAAATCTTCCTGTCTTCTCTTCCTGATTGCTTTCTTTGCTCCCGTTGCCACAAACATACCAATTCCTCTCTTCTTATACAAAATCCCCTCATCTACCAACAAATTGATGCCCTTTGCCGCTGTGGCCGGGTTGATGGCATAAAGCTTTGCCAGTTCATTGGTGCTGGGTACACGCTCCTCTTCCAAGATGATATCTCTTAAAATATCATTTTCAATCATCTCTCTGATTTGCAGATAGATGGACTTTTCCTGTGTCAGGATTTCATTCAAGTGGATTCACCTCTTTCCTTGCCGCATGCAGATTGCCTTTTTCTCTCACTTCAATATTTGTACGCGCTTTTAGTTTGTTGGTTCGTTACTTATGTAATTAACCATACAACTTATTGCATATTTTGTCAATATATATTTAAAAAATGCACCTCCGTTTATACCGGCAGTCTGCCGAATAACCGAAAGTGCATTTTGTACGCTATGACATATAAACTATTCTGATTGTGCCGGAGTCTTTACTGTCTTTTTTCTGCCTCTTGCCTGCCTTTTGGGAGCAGTCTTTTTCTTCGGTTCCTGCGTAACCGTTTCCTGAGTGGGAAGCTCCTGCTCCGCTGTCTGCTTGTTCTCTGTTGCCGCCTGTGAAACCGCTTTGGTAGCAGTCACCTTTTGTCGTACCATTACACGGCTGTCGTCCATTCTGGCCAGTTCGATTCCCTGAAAAGACTCCACCATCTTGCTGAATTTGGAGAA
>JBJFCM010000059.1:0-3348 GCA_051888955.1 Lachnospiraceae bacterium
CACCCACTATACCATCGGCCAACGCAAGGGGCTGAATCTGGCTATGGGGCATCCTGTTTTTGTGGCAGAAATACGCCCTGAGACCAATGAAGTGGTGATCGGGGAAAACGAAGATATTCATACAACGGTGGTGTACTGCAATCAGGTGAATTATATGGCGATGGAGGATTTACAGGAGCCCCGAAGGGCACTGGTCAAAATCCGCTATGCCCACAAGGGCAGCCCGTGCCTTTTGGAAAAACAGCCGGACGGAAGCGTGAAATGTACCTTTGATGAGCCGGTGAGGGCAGCCACTCCCGGCCAGGCAGCGGTATTCTATGAGGATGGCTATGTGCTGGGCGGCGGGACGATTCTATAAGGGTTCCGCACACTTTCAGGATATTGCACATATGATAACATAAATACAGGAAAAGGCCAGCCAAGATGGATAATTTCAATATTTGGAATCCTTACAGAAGAGACAATTTTGAGACGGTTACGGGCACTGTTACAGAGATCAGTCCTATGCGCGGGCGCGGCGGCAATGAATGCAGCCAGTTTGTGACAGTGGAGAGCGCGGACAGGAATGTGACCAATTTTATTGTGACACCTGACACTTATATTGCGGATTTTGCGACCCTTTACGTGGGCATGCAGGCGCATTTTGTATATAATGCAAACAGTCCGGCACCGGCTATTTTTCCACCGCAGTTTACGGCTGTGGCAGTGGTGTCTACGGTGAGCGCCTCCAATGTGGCAGTGGGTTTTTTTAACAACCGCCTGGTGAATTCGGACAATACGCTGAGGCTCAATATGACAGAGAATGTGCCGGTGGTTACCAGCAATAATCAGGTGTTTTTTGGCTCCCCCGGAGGCCGCAATCTGATTGTGCTATATGAGCGTTCCACGAGGAGCATTCCGGCGATTACGACCCCGGAGAAGGTAATCGTGATGTGCGAGTGGTAGCGGGAAGATACAATTTCCTTAAGATGACTTCAAGACATTTTTATTGACAAACAAAATATATATGCTAAAATGATAATAGAAAAAGGTACTACCGATAGACGGTTAGTCTGGTATAGTTGATTATAAAAATAATCGCCTACAGTTTAGCGGACCGAGGCGATTATTTTTGTGATTTATTATTTCCCATTGCATATCCAAGTCCGAATGCAGTAAGTACAAGACTTACGACAGCAATCAGACTTTCAATAGTCATCATGGCAATCATCCCTCTTTCGTACAAATTTCCAATATAGTAAAGCATATAAATGTAGAAAACATACATTGGATTTCTATATTAACAGAGGGTCACAGTCCCCCTGAAGAGGGACTAACCGCCTACCGTGAATGATAGTACCCATAAAAACAGTATATCATATGAATAGGAAAAACACAACAAAAAAAGATAAAATATATAAACGAAATAGCGATAATTACAAGATAGGACTATAATCTTGGTGGTGTTGTGCTGTTTACAGCTTCTTATATTCAGGCAGCCTGTTCTCATAGATGCAGTAGTATTTGAAGCCGCATTCCTGCAAAATCTCAGATGCACGGTCAAAGTCAGCAGCCACGTCCTTTGCATAATGGGCGTCAGAGCCTACTGTGATGATTTCCCCGCCAAGCTCTCTGTATCTTTTTATGACATCGGTGCAGGGACTTGCCTCTTTCGTGCCTTTTCTGAGGCTGCCGGTATTGATTTCAATCCCTTTTTCCTTCTCTAATAAAATATCCAGCATTTTATCGAATAAATCTTGGTATTTTGCGTAAGAATAATCCTTATCGATGTTTGGACCGTAGCGGACTACGTAATCTAAGTGGCCGCAAACGTCAAAGTTATTGAATTTTTTGATATTGTCAATGATGGCCTGAAAATACTCACGGTAAGCCTCCTCTTCACTGCGCCCGTCAAAATAGCCGGGATAGTAGGGGTCCTTCCGGTTTGCCACGTGGGTGGAGCCGATGATGAAATCGAATTCATGGGAGCGGGCATAGAGGGAAAGCTCCCTTTGCAGATGGGGCTGCATGCCAAGCTCTACGCCGAAGAAAATCTTGATTTTGTCAGCGTATTTGGTTTTGAGGTTGGCCAGGTCATAGAGATAGGAGTCCGTGTTCAGAGTGAAAAATCCTTCCGGTGCATCCTCTGTTACCGGATAGTCCATATCCATGTGTTCGGTAAAACAGATGTGGGTCAGCCCTTTGCTTATTGCAGCCTGTATCATGTTTTCCATAGGCTCCGTGCTGTCCCCTGAAAAAGAAGAGTGAAGATGGTAATCTGCTGTAATTGCCATAGTGTGTCCTTTCTGTGAAACGTTGGGGACGGGAAATGGAAACGCATATACTATCTGCGGCAACTTATGCCAAACATTCCGATGAGCCTTAAAGCAACATCATGTCAGCAAAGGCTTCCATGATGTTTGGGTCTCATCTCCATGGCATAAAAAAGCCTTAGATAGTATATGCATTCCAAATTCCCTGTATCATTAACGCCTTCACAGCCCCTATTATAGCAGAAAAAACTGGAGAAAAAGTAAAGTTTATATAAATTTTCCCTTTAAATGGCAAATATTTTTGATTTACATCTTGAATTATGCGGGGGAATTAGGTAAAATAGCTTTGCTGATAAAATTTTGACAATCATATTGATTGGATAAAAATAATTAAAAGATTTTAGGAGGAAACTAAAATGGCAGTAAGAGTAGCAATTAATGGTTTCGGCCGTATCGGTCGTCTTGCATTCAGACAGATGTTTGATGCAGAAGGATATGATGTAGTAGCAATCAACGATTTAACAAGCCCTAAGATGCTTGCACACTTATTAAAGTATGATTCTTCTCAGGGTAAATACAAATATGCTGATACCGTAGAAGCAGGCGAAGACAGCATCACTGTAAATGGCAAGACCATTACCATTTACAAAGAAGCAGACGCTTCCAAGCTTCCTTGGGGCGAATTAAAGGTAGACGTAGTTCTGGAGTGTACTGGTTTCTACACCTCCAAGGACAAGGCATCCGCACACATCACCGCTGGTGCTCGTAAAGTTGTTATCTCTGCTCCTGCAGGAAATGACCTTCCTACCATCGTTTACAATGTTAACCACAACACCCTGAAGCCCGAAGATACCGTTATCTCCGCAGCTTCCTGTACAACAAACTGCTTAGCTCCTATGGCTAAGGCACTGAATGACTTCGCTCCTATCCAGAGCGGTATCATGACCACTGTACATGCTTACACCGGTGATCAGATGATCCTTGACGGACCTCAGAGAAAGGGTGACTTAAGAAGAAGCCGTGCAGGCGCTTGCAACATCGTTCCCAACTCTACAGGTGCTGCAAAGGCAATCGGCCTTGTTATTCCTGAACTGAA
>JBJFCM010000060.1:0-3344 GCA_051888955.1 Lachnospiraceae bacterium
CACCATCATACCGGCAAAACCCACCAGGCCAAGCAAGCCCAGATTCACCAGAATGGTAATCCATTCTCCGTGGGCATTGGTGAGCCTATAGGTTCCGAACAGTTCCTGCAGTTCCTCTGCAATTGCTGTACCCGCTCCGCTATACAGATACGCCGACATGCAATCCGGTCCTACGCCCACCAGTTTATGTAAGAAGTCCTGCTCCTGCCAGATACGGATGCCCGCCCTCCAGGTAGCGCCCCTGCGGCTTCCCCACTCTGCGCCAAAGGTAAACAGCGGATGGTCCGAAAGTCCCCCTATGCTTCCCGGATTTACTGTATTCATTATCAGCATTATTAGAAATGACAGTATTGTCATACAAATACCAACCGACACAGCCATCAGAAGAATGCGGAAAGTGCGATTACAAGCACTCCCCCATTCTTTTCTACGAAACAACAGATAAAGCAAAAGTACACACGCACCGCCAATCCAGGACAAAGGCGTTTCCGTTATCCACCCGTAAACGGCTGTCGGAAACGTATTCATTTCCGGCGAAATCCACTGTATCAGGAACAGCCCCATTGCCATTCCACAAAAAATCAGCAGCATTTCCAGAAAACGCTTTATCCGCCGGGGTTCCCTGACACACAGCCAGCCCATCAGCAACACCATAGCTGCCAGTGCCAGTATTCCGCTGTCGCTTCCCTGGGTAATGCCCGTAGCAAATCCTACCGCAACAAAGATGCCCAGAGCCACCCGTTTTCCCAAAAACACCCTATCGCTTTCCTTCTGGGGCTTCTCATACAGTAAAAATAATCCGGCTCCCAGTGGAAACAACACAGACCAGTAACCACAGTACCAGTTAATATTGCCAATCGTAGATATGTAATAGGGACCGCTATCTTCCATTCCAAGCGGATTGATCCCGTAACGGTTCAAAAATCCCAGCAAAAACGCCACGGCTGCTACTGCCAGCATAGCCTGCGTCATCCATTTTCCTGCCTTTTCGGACAATAGCCTGGATACTGCAAAATAGGAACCCACCAGTAGAAGCTGTGGCCACAGCCCCATATACCAGCCCTCCGCACCTACGAGCGCCTCCTCTTTATATTCGGAGAAGCAATAGGACAGGCACAAACCGATAGCATAAACAGCAGCAAACCTGTCTGTCAGGGAAAACCTGTTCCATAAAGCTTTTAACTGCCCTCTTTTACAGAAATCAACCAACGCCAACAGAAAATAAAACAGCAGTATCGTCAGGAACAATTTTGCAGCGGCAAAGCCGTACTTTTTAAAAAAATCGGATTTATTACTGCCTATGTAGGAATAGTCGGTTGCAGTCCGAAAATAAAAAGGGAGCACCAGTGCCATGAGCACCAGATACCCTTCTGCCACTATGCGCAAAAGCGTCCTCAGATAATTCAGGCAGGCTTCCCGGACGCTCATCTTTTCATATTTCTTTTTTCCTTTCATCGGCTCTTTTCTGTGCTACTAACGCACTTTCTCCTTTTTCTGCACACTTTGTGTCAGTACACCGGTTTATTCTTCGTCATACGAATCATCCATTCTGCGCACATTTTCATCATAATTCATTTGCCGTCTGCCGTCAACATAACGGCAATATACCTCATAGATCTGCTGAATCATAACAAAGCCCACCGGGCCCTTTATGATTCCCCATACCCCAAATAACTGAATGCCCGCATAAATGGCAATCAGAATGGCGATGGGATACACGCCCACCTTTTTTCCAATCAGCTTCGGCTCCATAAATTCCCTCAAAAGCACACAAAGGATATATGCCAATACGCAAAATAATGCTTTCCAGTAATATCCCTGCATTACCTGCCATATGGCCAATGGCAGCAGCACGATTCCCGTACCGATAAAAGGCAGCGCGTCCATAACCCCTGCCAGAATGCCAAATAAAAATGCATTTCCCACTCCGGCACAGAGCAGTATGACGACACACAGTACTGCAATAGACACCATGATGAAAAGCTGTGCCTTCAAAAAGGTAGCAATATAGCGGATTACCTTTAAAATAACCTCCAATACCATCCGGCTGTCTGCCTGCGCGCCGGTCCGGGATAATATGGCATCATAATCCTTAGCCAGCAATATAGTGGCAATCATCGTCATGGCCAGCACCGCGATAATAGAAACCAACTGCTTGACATAGACCCAGGATTCACCCAAAAGTCCCGGCAATACCTGCACCTGGAAATTCTCAACCAGCACATCCACCTGGTCTACTATGACCTGAACCAGTCCATCCGTGTCGATTCCCAAAAAACTGCCTGCCTCCCTGCAGCTCTCACTAATAAGTACCTGCACACCCTCCTGCATATCGTCCATTCCTTCTATCCACAAGGGAATATTCTGTATCAAAAAGGAACCTGCCAGCCACACCAGCACAATCAGCACGCCACATACCAAAAACACGATGGCACTCGCCATATACTGCTTTTTAATGCGGGTCTTTTTCTGAATATCATCAAAAGTCGGGTAACACAGTGTCAGAAACATCACCGCGATAACCACCGGCGTAATCAGCGGACTGATATAACGCAGAAAAAAATAGACTGCTCCCGTAATCAGAAGCAGTACTATATATTTATTGTCCGACCATTTTTTCTTTTCCTGCATACTATCCACCCATTCCGTAATGTATTTGCATGAATAGCATGTGGAATTTTTTTTAAATCATTCTTCTAAAAGAGCAAAAGCCCGGTTGGCAGGTGTGTCAGTTACTTCCATTTTCTTTTTGGAAACAGGATGCACGAACCGAAGCCTGCATGCGCAGAGCGCCGTATTACGGATTCCCAGTCTTTTTGCCATATCACAGCTTTCTGCATTTCCGTATTTGCTGTCTCCTAAAATCGGAAAGCCCGCATGGGAAAGCTGCGCCCGAATCTGGTGGAAGCGCCCGGTTTCCAGCCGTATCTGTAAAAGGGAAAGCGTACCGTCCTGTATCACTTTTGTACGCTGGCACTCATAGTAGAGAACCGCTTTTTTTCCATCCTGCGATACTTCCTCCATGATAACAGCCCGTCCGTCTTCTTTTCCAAGGTAATCCACAAGCCTATGTCTTCCTGCATCCGGTTGTCCACATACCACCGCCAGATACTCCTTACAAAAGTCATCTCCGGCAAGCTGTCTGCTCAGTCCGGCAGCAGCTTCTTTCGTCTTTCCAAAAACCAGCACACCCTCCACCGGTTGATCCAGCCGATGAATAATGCCCAGATAGGGCTGATGCAGGTAATTTTTCAGTTCACTCACCACATCCACCTGTCCGATACGAGCAGTCTGCACCGCAATCCCCGCAGGCTTGTGCACCACTATGATATCCTTATCCTCAT
>JBJFCM010000061.1:0-3293 GCA_051888955.1 Lachnospiraceae bacterium
CACCATAGTGACCGCAAGCAGCAGTGAAATCAGTTTCTTTTTCATAATATTTCCTCCCTGTCGTTTAATTTATGAAAAGACTTTTATGCATTAAAGCTGCATTTGCAGCCAATCCATCAATTTTTTCAGGCCTTCCTCTTCAAAAGGATTCCCAAGTCCCGCAGCCTTGATTGCTTCCGGAAAATTCTTATTTCCCGATGCCTCACAGAACCTCAGATAGCTTTCCCAGGCTCCGGTAAAATCCTCTTTCATCCACTGGTAATACTCCAGTGCGCACACCTGGGCCAAGGCGTAATCAATTGCGTAAAACGGCCAATAATACATATGAGGAATTTTCTGCCATCTGCTGCCAATCCGCGCTCTTTCCTCTTCGGTATACTCCCTGAAAGGAAAATACTCCTGCTCCAGACGCATCCATATCTCATTTCTCTGTTGCCCGGTAAGCTGTGGCTGCTCATACACAATCTGCTGGAATTCATCCTGTTGGCACTGATAGATAATTCTGCTGACCGCATCCTCCAGATGCATTCGCCGGTAATCCTCTGCCCTCTCACCGAAAATCAGTTCCATATATGGAGCAAGGAAAAACTCCATCGCCATGGCATGGGTTTCAGCCATCTCCGAGGTGTACCAGCCTCGCTCACGGATTTCCTCATTGCGCTTCAGATAAAAGTAAAAGGCGTGACCGCCCTCATGGCTCATAATATAGGCATTTTCACTGGTACCATCAAAATTGGCAAAGATAAACGGTGTGCGGTAAGCCTCAAACCAATTGCAATATCCTCCGCTGCGCTTACCTTCCCGAAGTTCCACATCATAGAGGCCATTGTCCAGCAAAAAGTCAATAAATTCCTTTGTCTCTGGAGAAAGACTGCCATACATCTGCCTGGTCATTTCCAAACAGAACTTCTCGTCACCGAGGGGAACCGGATTGCCCTCCAGGAAATGGATGGAGGAATCATAGGAATACAGATGCTCCAGCCCCAGGCGCTTTTTACGACCTTCATGTAATTTTCCGGCAATGGGAACAATGTATTTTTTGACCTGCTCTCTAAAACATGCCACATCCTCCGGTGTATAACCGATGCGGCACATCCTAAGATATCCCAACTTTACGTAGTTCTCATAACCCAGCATTTTCGCCTGCTTATCCCGGTTTTTGACAAGTTCATCAAAAATTTTTTCCAGTTCCCCGCGCTGTACCTCCCAGGATTCAGCAACAGCACTGTAAACCTTTCGCCTTATCTCCCTATCCGGCGACTGCTGCTCCATTGCCAGGCTGTTACGGGCAACCAACTCGCCATTGTAATTCACTTTCCCATTAGAAACAAGCTGGCTGTACTGATTGGTCAGTGCATTTTCCTCCTGTTCCAGTGAGATGAGCCGGCTGTCGCGGCCTTCCAAATTCGCCTTTATGATAGAAAATGCAAAAGAACCCATCAGCTTTTCAAAATAGGAGTAAAACGGAGATGCCAGCAAAAGTCTGTCAAATTGATTGGATAAGTCCGAAAGCTTAGGGCCTATCTCATCGTAATAATTCTGCTCTGCGGCATAGAACGGTTCATTTACATTCATGTCATGGCGGACATAACACAGGTCAATGGGTGTCAAATCCGCAAACAGCTGATAGCGCTTCTTTAATACCGCAAGACACTCTTCTTCACTGGAAACTGCCTCTAACTCCTGAAAAAGTGCCTGATAACACTTTTCGACCTCTTCATATGTAATCCGTCGATAGGGCATATCGTTAAAATGCATACGCAAATATCTCCTATAAAAAAAGGCATTCCTTAATCCTTTTAAGAAACGCCTTTGTTAGCATGTATATTATTATAAACAGAGTTGACCGTTTTGTCAATTTTTTTTATAACAAAAACAAAATTTATTTGTTCAGGTAAGGTAACGGGTTAACCTGTGTGCCATTTACCAATATTTCAAAATGCAGATGGGGCCCTGTACTAACACCGGTATTACCGCTTAAAGCAATCTTCTGTCCCTGGGATACCGTCTGTCCCACCGATACCAGCACCTTGCTCAAATGCCCGTATCTGGTCTGCTTTCCGTCTTCATGATTAATATAAACCACATAACCATAGCCGCTGCCCCAGCCTGCTTTCACAACAGTACCGCCACAGGAGGCCACGACTGTAGTACCCGTAGGAACCGCCCAGTCCACACCTTTATGATAGGTGCTGGCCCCTTTTGTAGGTGCAGTTCTCTTTCCGAATCCGGAAGTCAGTCTGCCACCGGAGATAGGTTTGATATAAGTAGGTGGAATCTTGGTACCGCGCTCCACGATCTTAGGAACCGCCTCCATCAGCACTTCTTCTTTTAAGATTTCCCTTCCTATCTCTGTATTGTTACGATAGGAAACGATAGCCACTACCTTTCTGAAACCTGCAGAAGGCTCCTGCAGGGTTTTGGTCTGCGTCGTATACCAGTCGTCATTATCTATATAGATGATATCAGCATCATAGATTTCCTCATAATACATCTCTTCCTGCCTGTCCACGGAAAGTTCAGGCTCCGGTACCGTAATGATAAGCTCCTGTCCGACGCGTATCGTAGAATTCTCATCCTCCAGTGCATCATTCATGGCTACAATCTGGTCCATAGGTATATTGACCTTAATAGCAATTTCTGAAAGCGTATCTCCCGAAACCACTTCGTACACGGAATTGACTTCCTGTTCTTTAATTACTTCTTCTATCGCCTGTTCCACAGTGGCAAGCTGGGCTGTGTCCAGATAAGCCTCTACAATTTCCACTTCTTCAGCAAAATTCATACTGATAAGACCCAGTTCATAGTCTTCAAAATCCTTTTCTTTGGCAGGCTCAACATCCGCAAACATGGCCTCCATGGCACCATCGATACCGCCCTTAACCTGAGGGCAGGAACCCTCCTGTGCTTCCTCTTCCGTTTTCTGTACAGAGGTGTCCTTTATCTGTGCAGTCAGCACATTGAATTCCCTGCCATCTGCATGAACCAGTTCCACCTGATATTTATCCTCTGTATCATACTGGTCTACCGCAGTCTGCAAAAGCTCTATAATCTCCTCTCTACTGCCCAGATTAACCATGTAATTGTTCACCTTCATGACATAAGAGCGCTGTGTAGTTTCCTTGATATTGGCAGCCAGGACATCGGTCATACGTTGCCTGATTTCTTCCGTATCATCAATTTTTCCCCAAAGGACAGCCTGTCCTTCTATATTCATATCCACATCTATAAAGACCAGTTCGGAGCTTTCTGAAACAAGTTCCCTCCTCGCTGCCTGCAAAAGTTCTTCTGCC
>JBJFCM010000062.1:0-15501 GCA_051888955.1 Lachnospiraceae bacterium
GGCAGCAGGCTTTGACAAGACCGTAAGGGAAAAAACGGGCTTGATTCCTGATGCTTATTTCAGCGCCTCCAAGATTGCCTGGATACTGGAGAATGTGCCGGGAGCTCGGGAGAAGGCAGAGGCCGGGAGACTGTTGTTTGGAACGGTGGATACCTGGCTCATCTGGCATCTGACCAAGGGAGCGGTGCACGTGACGGATTATACCAATGCCTCCCGTACCATGCTGTTTGACATTCACAGTTTAAAATGGGATGAAGAAATCCTTTCCTATTTCCACATACCGGTTTGTATGCTTCCTGAGGTAAAGCCTTCCAGCTGTATATACGGACACACGGAAACGTCGGTGCTCGGCGGAGAGATTCCCATAGCCGGTGCAGCCGGGGATCAGCAGGCCGCGCTCTTCGGCCAGTGCTGCTTTGAGCCTGGAGAGGTAAAAAATACCTACGGAACGGGCTGTTTCTTGCTGATGAATACCGGTAAGAAAGCGATTACTTCAAAAAGCGGGCTTTTGACCACAATTGCGGCCAGCACGAGCGAGCAGGCAGAATATGCGCTGGAAGGCAGCGTGTTTGTGGCAGGTGCCGCTATCCAGTGGCTTAGGGACAGTATGCGTATGATAAAAAGTGCGCCACAGTCCGAGGAATACGCAGTGGAAGTGGAGGATACCGGTGGGGTATATGTGGTACCTGCTTTTGCTGGATTGGGAGCGCCTTACTGGAATCCTTATGCAAGGGGAACCATAGTAGGACTGACCAGGGGCTGTAGTAAGGAGCATTTTATTCGGGCAACCTTAGAGTCCATTGCCTACCAGACAGTGGATGTACTGACGGCCATGGAAAAAGACTCCGGTATCAATTTAAAGAGCCTGAAGGTGGACGGTGGTGCCAGCGCCAACAATTTCCTGATGCAGTTTGAAGCGGATATTCTGGATACCGAGGTGCGCAGACCTGAATGCATTGAAACTACGGCATTGGGGGCTGCCTATCTGGCAGGACTGGCTACCGGCTATTGGAAGGACCGTGCGGAAATCAAGGAGAATTGGCTGTTGGGCAAGACCTTTACCCCCGCCATGGAAGCGGAGAAACGTGCCGCTCTTTTGAAGGGCTGGAAAAAGGCAGTGAAATGTGCGCTTGTCTGGGCAGAGGATTAGTTCCTTGTAAAATATGAGGAATGTGTTAAAATGAAAAGAAACGACTAAGGAGAACAGCAATGTTAGTACAGAAATATAAAAATATGCTTTCCGGAAAGTCTGTGATCAGACAGCTGTCTGAGTTTGCAACAGCGAGAGGAAAAGAAATCGGTTATGAAAATGTATTTGATTACAGCCTGGGCAATCCTTCCGTACCGGTTCCACAGGAATTTACGGATATCATGGTAGATATGCTGCAGCATAAAAATCCAATGGATCTGCATGGTTACAGTCCCAGCCTGGGTATCACCTCTGTGCGGGAAAAGATAGCCGCTTCCCTGGAAAAGAGATTTGGGATACCTTACCGGGCTGAACACATTTTTATGGCTTCCGGTGCTGCAGGTGCGCTGGCACATGCTTTCAGACTGGTTACAGAGCCGGGAGATGAGATACTGACCTTTGCACCTTTCTTCCCGGAATATCATCCCTATGTGGACCTGACGGGGGCTGTGCTGAAGGTGGTGCCTGCCAATACTGCAGATTTTCAGATTAATTTTACTGCTTTTGAGGAAATGATATGCGAAAAAACCATGGCAGTACTGATTAATACCCCCAACAATCCGTCCGGCATTGTCTATTCTACAGAGACGATTAAAAGGCTGGCGCAGGTGTTAACGGAAAAGTCTGCGGAATACGGACATGATATCTATCTGATTTCCGACGAGCCCTATCGTGAGATTGTGTTTGATGGTGTGGATGCGCCCTGCGTTTCCGCTTTCTATGACAATACAATTATGTGCTACAGCTTTTCCAAGTCCCTGTCTCTTCCGGGAGAGAGAATTGGTTATGTAGCCATCAACCCCGCATGCAAGGACGCAGCGGATATGATTCAGATGTGTGGTCAGATTTCCAGAGGAATTGGTCACAACTGCCCGCCTTCCATCATCCAGCTTGCAGTGGCAGAGGTTCTGGACAAAACAGCAGACCTTTCCGTATATGAGACCAATATGAATCTGATTTATAATGAATTGAAGGCCCTGGGCTTTACCTGTGTAAAACCCGGAGGAACTTTTTACATCTTTCCCAAGGCCCTGGAGGAGGATGCGAAGATATTCTGTCAGAAAGCATTGCAGTACGATTTGATTCTTGTACCTGCAGATACCTTTGGATGCCCGGGTTATTTTCGGATGGCATATTGCATAGATACAGAAAAGGTGGAGCGTTCACTGCCGGCATTGCGCAGATTTGTGGAGAATGAATACGGCGTAAGGCGTGCATGAGAAGTATCTGCATAACTTAAATCACATACCATGCGAGTTATATGCGAGAAAAGAAAGGGGAATGAATATGTATCAGGCAGGACTGGTTTTGGAAGGTGGGGGAATGAAAGGCATGTACACCGCAGGTGTCCTTGATTTCTTCCTGGATAAAGGGTTGGAGTTTTCCAGTGTATACGGGGTTTCGGCAGGCGCCTGTCATATGTGCAGCTACCTGTCCAAACAGCGCGGAAGAGCACTGGACGTAGGGATTGACTATCTGGACAGCAAAAAGTATTGCAGCGTGGAAAGCCTGCTTACTACCGGTGATCTGTTCAATGTAAAAACGGCATATCACCTGATACCGGAATATCTAAATCCTTATGATTACGCTACCTTTGACAAATATGAGGGGCGGGCATATGCAGTGGTTACCAACATTGTGACCGGCAGACCGGAATATCTCAGAATCAGGGATATGAAGAAGGATATTGATGCCATTCGTGCATCGGCTTCTCTGCCACTGGTTTCCCGCAATGTAAGAATTGGCGACAGTCTGTATCTGGATGGTGGCATAGCAGATGCTATTCCCATTCACAAGTCCATACTGGACGGCAATAAGAAAAATGTGGTCATTCTGACCAAAGAAGAAGGCTATGTACGCAAGCCGACCACCCATCTGGAGCTTTTGAAACTGCGCTATTTCAAATACCCTAAAGTTGCAGAACTGATGGCAGAACGGCATATTACCTACAACGATACACTGGAATATCTGGAGGAACAGCAGGTAAATGGTCAGGCCTTTGTCCTTCGTCCCAAGAAGAAAAGCGATGTAGGACGGATTGAGAAGGACGCTGAAAAGCTGAAAGCCCTGTACGAAGAAGGCTATCGTGATGCCGCTGATAATTTTGAACTCCTTCAAAACTATCTGGAATCATAGAAAGCCGTTACAATGTATAAAATAAAATAGAAAGAGGAAAAATCATGTTAGACATCATAAAAGCAATTATCTTCGGTATCGTAGAAGGTATCACGGAATGGCTGCCTATCAGCAGTACCGGACATCTTATTTTACTGGAAGAATTCATTAAATTTGAAAACGTTTCCGAAGGTTTCTGGCCCATGTTCGAGGTGGTGATTCAACTGGGAGCCATACTGGCAGTGGTCGTGCTTTTCATCAAACAGATATGGCCCTTCTGCAGAAAAGGAAACGGCTATAAAGAGAAAGGACCGCTCGCCTATGTCAATATGGATATTCTGACATTGTGGTTCAAGATTTTGGTTGCATGCGTACCGGCAGCCGTTGTGGGTCTCTTATTTGACGATGTACTGGATGCCCTGTTCTACCATTGGTATGTAGTAGCAGGAGCACTGATTGTTTTCGGTATTGCATTTATCTGGGTCGAGAACTGGAACAAAGGAAAGAAACCGGCAGTGACCGAGCTTTCCCAGATTACCTATAAGGCAGCACTGTTGATTGGTATATTTCAGCTAATTGCGGCTATTTTCCCCGGCACCTCCCGTTCCGGCGCGACTATAATAGGTGCACTGTTAATAGGCATTTCCCGCTCGGTGGCAGCGGAATTTACCTTTTTTCTGGCAATTCCCGTTATGTTTGGAGCAAGCCTGCTTAAGATAGTGAAGTTTGGCTTCGGCTTCTCGACAATAGAGTTGACAGCACTGCTGGTAGCCATGGTGGTTGCATTTGTGGTATCAGTGCTGGTGATTAAATTTTTGCTTTCTTATATTAAAAAGCATGATTTTAAAGTGTTCGGATGGTACCGGATTGCATTGGGAATTATTGTGATTTTATACTTCCTTTTATGCAAGTAAGTGCATAAAATAGTGGTTTTTTGCGCCAAAATCGGGCTTATACTGCATACAATGGTTGACAAGAATGCGGTTATGCACTATACTGTAGGCGCAGATAAACTTTAAGAATTAAGGAAAAGAAGAGGTCTGCAATAATAACATATGAAAAAGCTTGGCACTTCGGTGCCGTCTCGGTAGAAGGGAGAAAAAGTTATGGCAGTAAAAAAAGTAGTAGCAAAGGAAGCAGTGAAGGAAGTAAAGACAGCACCTGCTAAGGCAGCTACAGAAGTTAAAACAGAAGTAAAAGCAGCAGAAGTAAAGGCAGCACCTGTAAAGGAAGAAAAAGTGGTTAAGGCAGAGGTGAAGGAAGCACCTGCAAAGAAACCGGCAGCAAAGGCAGCAAAAGCACCTGCAAAGAAGCCTGCAGCTAAGAAGGCAGCAAAGGAAGAAGTAAAGGTCAGCATGAACGTACAGTTTGGCGGAAAATCTTATACTACAGAAGATCTGGTAAAGATTGCCAAGGATGTATGGAAATATGATTTAAAGCAGAAGGTTGCAGATTTCAAGTCTGTGGAACTGTATGTAAAGCCGGAAGATGGCATGACATATTATGTAATTAACGGAAAGGAAGCAGGAAGCTTCTATATCTAAATCTGTACATATAATGCACCGTATTTTCCTATCGGCAGCAGGTCAATTTAAAATATAAGCTGCCGGTAGGATTTTTTTATCTTTATGCATGTGACTTTCCGGAATGTGCGGTGCATTCATTTTTGAAGGGATACGTATTCTATGAGAAAAATGCAGGATAAATATTTATTAATATTGTATCTGCTGGTGTTTTTCGGAGTGGCAGCCACAATCGCTTTTCTGCAGCCACATGCAGATACACTGCCGCTTTTGGCAAATCCGCCGGATGAAGCATATCGCTATCTGGTTCCCAGGTATATCTGTCGCCATGGAACGCTGCCGAATGGTTATGATGCGGAGATTCGCATACCGTCCTATGGATTTTCCTATGCCTTTTATAATATGTTTCCGTACATTGTGCAGGGATATATCATGAGGTTTGTGAATCTTTTTACGGATTCGGAGCTGGTGCTTCTGTATACGGCACGTATGGTGAATGTGCTTTGTGGGACAGCCATGGCAGCAGTAGTTTTCGGCATCGGCAACAGGATTTTTTCTGACAGGCGTTTTAAATGGCTGTTCTGTGTGTTGGTGATGTACATGCCCCAGAGTCTGTTTACCCATACCTATGTCAATACGGATTCTATGTGCCTTTTGTCTACGGCACTTATCATATATGCATTGGTGAGAGCCTGGCAGGAAAGCTTTACCTGGAAAAACTGCCTGTGGCTTTCGGGAGGGATTATTCTCTGTGCATTATCCTATTATAATGCCTACGGATTTATTTTAAGCAGTATTTTCCTTTTTGTAGCACGTTTCTTTTATCGGGACTCCTCTTCCGGTAAAATCCGATATAACTGGAAAGAGATGTGGAAGAAGGGCGGATTTATTGCAGGAGTCGTGCTTCTTGGTATCGGATGGTATTTTATCAGGAATGCGGTTCTGTATGATGGGGATTTCCTGGGGCTTAAAAGCAGGGAATTATGCGCGTCCATGTATGCCTCCGCTGAACAGAATCCGCTTTACGCCAATACCTATGCCTCACAGGGAGTATCGATATGGCAGATGCTGAAGGAAACAGATTTTTTTGCAGCATTGTTTATCAGCTTTGTGGCGGCATTCGGTTCCCTGGCCATTACCGGAAATATCTGGATGTACCGGTTTTATAAAGCAGTTCTCTATGTGGGAAGTGCGGCTTTTATCCTTCTTGGCGGGAAAAGTTTTTGGGACGAAAGAAAAAGACAGGACAGGCTTTTACGTGGGAAAAAGCTGTTCTTTCATGCCAATATGATTTTCTGCGCATTGATGCCGGTTTTTCTGTGCATTTATTATTCCTATACGATGGATTTTCAAAACCAGGGACGGTATATTCTTCCGGGTATCATCCCGATGATGTATTATGTTGTTGCAGGACTTAAAAGATTAGCAGACTTAAACTGGCTGCCGGCAAGGTGGCAGAAGATGAAGAGGATAGGAGGAAAGGCGGCGGATGCGGCAGTGCTTGTCACCATTGCCTTCACAGTGGGAATCCTTTTCTGGATGGTATTTGGCTACGCCGTACCGGTATATAGGGAGATAGGCAGTGTGTTGTAGGACACCTGCCTTTTTTCATATATTTTTTAGAATTAATTTAGATAAAGCAGTTGACATCTATAATGGTAAGTGATATTTTATGGTAAGAAGATGTTAGCACTCTTCACCAACGAGTGCTAATAAAGCAAACAGGTTGAAGGAGGGACGTATGATGCAGCTTGATGACAGGAAAAAGAAAATATTGCAGGCTATCATTCGTAACTATCTGGAGACCGGTGAGCCGGTAGGCAGCAGGACCATTTCCAAGTATACTGATTTGAATTTAAGCTCCGCGACTATCCGGAATGAGATGGCTGATTTGGAGGAACTGGGCTACATTGTACAGCCGCATACCTCCGCAGGTCGAATTCCTTCGGATAAGGGGTACCGCTTTTATGTGGATACCATGATGGAGGAAAAGGACAAAGAAGTTGAGGAAATGAAGGAGATGCTTCTGGAAAAGGAAGATAAGATGGAAGCGCTCTTGAAGCAGGTAGTCAGGGTACTGGCACAGAATACCAACTATGCTACCATGATTTCAGCTCCCCAGCTGCAGCGCAATAAGATAAAGTTCATTCAGCTTTCCCGTGTGGACAGAGGACAGATACTGGCGGTGATTGTAGTAGAAGGCAACATGATTAAAAATCATGTGCTGGAGGTGCCGGATGGACTGGATGATGAGACATTATTAAAGCTCAATATGCTTCTTAACACTCATCTCAATGGGTTGCCTATCGAAGAAATCAATCTTGGTCTGATAACAGCCTTGAAGCAGCAGGCAGGCATTCACAGTGCTATCGTAAGTGAGGTACTGGATGCGGTAGCGGAAGTGATTAAAGAGGATGAAGACCTGGAGATTTATACCAGCGGTGCAAACAACATCTTCAAATATCCCGAACTGTCAGATAATGCCAAGGCCAGCGAATTAATCAGTGCATTTGAAGAAAAAAAAGCACTCAGTACCTTGGTTCAGGAGACACTGGCAGATGAAAACAACACAGGCATTCAGGTATACATCGGAGATGAATCGCCCATTCAGAACATGAAGGACTGCAGCGTGGTGACAGCCACCTATGAATTGGATGAGGGCATGAAGGGTACCATAGGGATCATAGGTCCCAAGCGGATGGATTACGATAAGGTAGTCGGTACGTTAAAGACACTGATGCACCAGCTGGATGATTTGTATAAAAAGAAGTAGAAGAGGTTGTTTAGTATATAGAAAGGACATGGCTTATGGCAGAACAGGAAAAAGAGATTTTGGAAGAAGAGCAGGATAAGGCAAAGCAGGCAGAGGCAAGCGATGCTGCTGATGGCAAAGCGGATGCCGATGCAGAAGTAGAAGCCGGGACAGAAGCTTCAGAGACAGCAGAGGATGCCGGAGAACAGGAGTGCTCCGGGGATGCTTGTGAGGAAGAAGCTGATGGAAAGAAGCTCTTCGGAAAAGGAAAGAAAAAAGATAAAAAAGAAGAAGCCTTAAAGCAGAAGGTGGATGAACTGGAAGACAGGGTAAAACGCCAGATGGCAGAGTTTGAGAACTTCCGCAAGCGTACCGATAAAGAAAAATCGGCGATGTTTGAGGTGGGAGCGAAGAGTGTAATCGAGAAGATGCTTCCGGTTGTGGACAATTTTGAAAGAGGACTGGGAACCATTCCTGAGGAAGAAAAGGGCAGTGCTTTTGCCGAGGGAATGAACATGATATACAAACAGCTCATAGGAGAGCTCGACAAGCTGGGCGTGAAGCCCATCGAAGCAGTAGGATGCGAGTTCAATCCGGAATTCCACAATGCAGTGATGCAGGTGGAAAGCGAGGAATATGAGTCAGGTATCGTGGCCCAGGAGTTGCAAAAAGGTTATACCTACCATGACATGGTAGTAAGACATAGTATGGTTGCAGTAGTGCAATAAAAAGAGGAGGATATTAGTTATGAGCAAAATTATTGGTATTGACTTAGGAACAACAAACAGTTGTGTAGCTGTAATGGAAGGTGGTAAGCCGACTGTTATCGCTAATACAGAGGGTGCCAGAACGACACCGTCAGTGGTAGCTTTTACAAAAACAGGAGAAAGACTTGTTGGTGAGCCTGCAAAACGTCAGGCGGTTACCAATGCGGAGAAGACCATCTCCTCCATCAAGAGAGATATGGGTACCGACCATGGACGTACCATCGACGGTAAGAAATATTCTCCTCAGCAGATTTCCGCAATGATTCTTCAGAAGTTAAAGGCAGATGCAGAAAATTATCTGGGTGAAAAGGTAACGGAAGCAGTTATTACCGTTCCTGCTTACTTCAATGACGCACAGCGTCAGGCTACCAAGGATGCCGGTAAGATTGCCGGCCTGGAGGTAAAGCGTATTATCAACGAGCCGACAGCAGCTGCACTGGCATACGGCCTCGACAATGAAAAAGAGCAGAAGATCATGGTATACGACTTAGGCGGTGGTACCTTCGATGTTTCCATCATTGAAATCGGTGACGGCGTTATCGAAGTACTGGCAACCAACGGTGATACCCACCTGGGCGGCGATGATTTTGATAACAAGGTCATTGACTGGATGTTAAGCGAATTCAAGAAGCAGGAAGGCGTTGACCTGTCCGGCGATAAGATGGCTATGCAGAGATTGAAGGAAGCAGCTGAAAAAGCAAAGAAAGAGCTTTCTTCCGCAACTACTACCAACATCAACCTGCCTTTCATCACTGCAACAGCAGATGGTCCTAAGCACTTTGATATGAACCTGACAAGAGCTAAATTTGATGAATTGACACATGACTTGGTTGAAAAGACTGCTATTCCTGTACAGAACGCTATGAAGGATGCAGGTCTTACCAATGCAGACTTAGGTCAGGTACTTTTGGTAGGTGGTTCTACACGTATTCCGGCAGTACAGGATAAGGTTAGACAGTTGACCGGTAAAGAGCCCAGCAAGTCTCTGAACCCTGATGAATGCGTAGCACTTGGTGCTTCTATCCAGGGTGGCAAGCTGGCAGGCGATGCTGGTGCCGGCGATATCCTGCTTTTGGATGTTACACCTCTGTCCCTGTCCATCGAGACCATGGGCGGTGTTGCAACCAGACTGATTGAGAGAAATACTACGATTCCTACCAAGAAGAGCCAGGTATTCTCCACAGCAGCAGATAACCAGTCCGCAGTAGATATCAATGTATTACAGGGTGAAAGACAGTTCGCAAAGGATAACAAATCCCTTGGACAGTTCAGACTGGACGGCATTGCTCCCGCTCCCAGAGGAATTCCTCAGATTGAGGTTACCTTTGATATCGATGCTAACGGTATCGTAAATGTGTCCGCTAAGGATCTTGGCACCGGTAAAGAGCAGCACATCACCATCACTGCAGGTTCCAATATGTCCGATGCCGATATTGAGAAGGCAGTAAAGGAAGCAGCTGAATTCGAGGCACAGGATAAGAAGCGTAAAGAGGGTATCGATGCCAGAAACGATGCAGATGCTATGGTATTCCAGACCGAGAAGGCACTGAGCGATGTAGGCGACAAGGTAAGCGCCGATGAAAAGGCTAAGGTACAGGCAGAAATCGATGCGGTAAAGGCTATTCTGGAGAGAACCAAGGATCAGGAGCTTTCTGACAGCGATATCGATGAGTTGAAGGCTGCAAAAGAAAAGCTGATGAACAGCGCACAGACTGTATTCACCAAGATGTATGAGTCCATGCAGGGTGCTCAGAATGCAGGTGCCGGCCCTGATATGGGTGGTGCATCCGCTGATGCAGGCAGCAGCGCACCGGATGATGATATTATTGACGGTGATTTCCGCGAAGTATAAGATTTAAGGGACTGTTGTAAAATCTAGGGCTTTGCCTGCCCTGATGCACGATTTTAACAAGGATAAGCCGAGGTTAAGTGATAACATAAAGGCGCCTGCTGTTAAGATTGTGTATCAGGGATGTGGTAGAGTATAATTTTGCAACAGTTTCTGCGTATGCAATATTTTCAATATGCGGGTGGGTTATGGACAAAAGAGAAAAGTATGATTACATTGATACGCTGCGTTTTTTGGCGACACTGCTGATTGTTTTTGTACATTTTGATTGTGAGTGCTTCAATTATTTTATGGGAAGTACTGTTTCGGAAAAGCTATTCTCTCCGGAGTACTGGACAGGATGGATATTGTATGGATGTACCGGAAAATTTGCATTGGCAGTTCTCTGTATTATCAGCGGCTTTTTGACTGCCATGAAATATCATGGGAAGGAAAACTGCGATGTGGGTGCTTTTTTAATCAGCAGATACCTGCGGTTAATGCTTCCGGTGCTTGTGCTGAATATTCTGTTTGTTATACGGCAGCTTTGCGTTGGAGAGCCGGTGGATATCCTGATGTGTCTGCGGGCGGGAATAGTGCCCGGTGACATGACTGTTAACCGCAATCTTTGGTGCATTGATTCTTTCCTGATTGGGAATGTCCTGGTGTGTCTGCTTTGTTACTTGAAGAACAGGATAAAGTGGGCAGACTGGCTGTATCTTCCTGTGATGGCGGTGTTACTCTTGGCAGGGCAGACCTGGGTGCTTGCGGTTGTTGCCGGTGGACTCAGTTTTATTGCGGCTTCTCTGCTGAAGGAGAAGAAAATAGTCAATTATTGGTGGCTGATTGGTATAATACCATTTTTATGGTGGTTGATTCGGGGAGAAGAGACTGATATAATGTACTACCGGGATATTCTGGCAGGTTTTATCATTATGATAGTTTTTTACTGTCTTCCGGTTTTGCAGAAAATATTTGCGTTCAAACATATGAAGGCGCTTAAGAAAATAAGTTATTCATTGTTTATTGTCCATGGAATGACACTGTTTATCGTAGGCCCTTCCTGGAATCTGCTTCAAATGTTGGGAATAAGCAGCTATGCCGGTACCTTTATCGGTCTGTTTGCATTGGTATTTCTATTTGACCTTTTGGTTGCAATTGTTTTATATTATTTGGCGGAAGTGAAGATATGTGGTATTCTGAACAGGTGGCTTTTGCCCTTAGAGAAAGTCAGATATCAGAGAAATGAGGAGTAAATTATGGCAGAACAAAAACGTGATTACTATGAGGTGCTCGGTGTAGATAAAAATGCAGATGATGCCGAATTGAAAAAAGCATACCGTGTTTTAGCCAAAAAATATCATCCGGATATGAATCCCGGTGATAAGGAGGCAGAAGCAAAGTTTAAAGAGGCTTCTGAGGCGTATGCCGTTTTAAGTGATCCGGAAAAGAGACGTCAGTATGACCAGTTCGGCCATGCAGCTTTTGATGGAGCCGGTGGTGGAGCAGGTGGCTTTGACTTCAGTGGCGCAGATTTCAGCGATATATTCGGTGATATATTTGGTGATTTCTTCGGAGGAAGAAAGAGTACCGGGCGTAACAGCGGCCCTATGAAGGGAGCGAATCTGCGTACCAGTATTCGTATTACTTTTGAAGAAGCAGTGTTCGGCTGCGAAAAGGAAATCGAACTGACGATTAAAGAAGCATGTAAGACCTGTGGCGGCAATGGTGCCAAGCCGGGTACCAGTCCTGAAACCTGTAGCAAGTGCGGCGGTAAGGGACAGGTGGTATTTACCCAGCAATCCTTCTTCGGAACAGTGCGGAATGTACAGGCATGTCCGGACTGCCAGGGAACAGGCAAGATTATAAAAGAAAAATGTCCCGATTGCCGTGGTACGGGCTTTGTACCTATGCGAAAGCGCTATGCGGTTGAGATACCGGCAGGTATCGATAACGGTCAGTGCAAGCGCTTACCGGGCTTAGGAGAGCCGGGTACCAATGGCGGTCCTCGTGGCGATGTATTGGTAGAGGTGATTGTAGGACGTCATCCTATTTTCCAGAGACAGGATTACAATATTTATTCTACGGTACCCATGTCCTTTGCAGTAGCAGCATTGGGCGGTGAAATCGTAATCGACACAGTGGACGGCAAGGTGGTTTATGATGTGAAGCCCGGCACCCAGACGGATACCAAGGTACGCTTGAAGGGCAAGGGTGTGCCTACCCTGCGTAACAAGGAGGTGCGCGGCGATCACTATGTGACGCTGGTGGTACAGGTGCCTGATAAGCTGTCCCATGAAGCGAAGGAGCTCTTAAAGCAGTTTGATGCGGAAAGCGGGGACACACTGAATGCTTCTAAAAACGTGACCGGCGGTGAGGACTCCGGCAGTACAGAAGGCAGCGGTAAGAAGAAAAAATTCTGGAAATAAATGAGAAGTCTGATGTAAGATATCTCCTGTTGCACGATAGAAAGCAGCAGGAGATATTATTAAGGAGGGAGATACGATGAAATATCAGATTTTAGGAAGTACCATGCCGGCAGTGCAGGTAATCTTTGATGCGCCGGGCGAGGCAATGTACACACAGTCAGGTGGTATGGCCTGGATGAGCGATGGCGTAGTGATGGAGTCCAATATGAAGGGTGGCTTTGGCAAGAGCCTGGGAAGAATGTTTTCCGGTGAATCCCTTTTTATGGCAACCTATACGGCGCAGGCACCGGGAACCTATATTGCATTTTCTTCTACGGTAGCCGGTGAGATCCTGCCGGTGGATATCGGGGCCTGTGGCGGTCTTATCTGCCAGAAGGGCGCATTCCTTTGCGCACAACCAAGTGTCAATCTGAATGTGACCTTTACGAAGAAATTCTCAGCCGGCCTCTTCGGCGGGGAAGGTTTTATTTTACAGGATATTTCCGGACAGGGTGTCGTGTTCCTGGAAATAGACGGAGATAAGGTGGAGCGTGTTCTGGCACCGGGCGAGGTGCTGAAGGTGGATACAGGCAATGTAGTCGCATTTGAGCGTTCTGTGTCTTATGAAATCGAAACAGTCAAAGGGCTTGGCAATATTCTGTTCGGTGGGGAAGGGCTATTCCTTACCAAGCTGATAGGCCCCGGACGGGTGATCCTTCAAACCCAGAACTTTAATGAGTTTGCAGGAAGAATTGCCAGCAGGATACCATCCAAGGGTTGATAAGAACCGGAAAAGCCAGGAAATTGGGGTGCGCAGATATTTGGCGCACCCTTTTTGCACGATATCCTCATTGACACTAAATCTTTAAAAGGCTACAATAAACAAGAGTATACAATGTTCGATAAAAGCTGAACAGGAGTGTAGAAAGACAATGAAATGGGTAAAATTTAGAATTAAGACAATAACGGATGCAGAAGATATTATTATCAGCAGTCTTTATGATATCGGTCTGGAGGGAGCGCAGATAGAGGACAATGTGCCGCTGACAGCATGGGAAAAGGAGCAGATGTTCGTGGATATCCTGCCGGAAGGTCCTGCAGATGACGGCATCGCCTATCTGAGTTTCTTTGTAGAAGAGAAGGAAGACGGCAGTCTTATTGTAAATGAGGAAATTACGGACAGGGAAGCCATTATGGCAAAGGTACAGGAGGAACTGGAGAATATCCGCATGTTCACGGATATCGGCGAGGGTACCATTACGGTGGATGAAACGGAGGATATCGACTGGATTAATAACTGGAAGCAGTATTTTCATCAGTTCCATATTGATGACATTCTGGTGATTCCCTCCTGGGAGGATGTAAAACCGGAGGATACGGACAAGCTGGTGCTCCATATCGACCCGGGTACGGCCTTTGGTACGGGCATGCATGAAACCACACAGCTCTGTATCAGACAGCTTAGAAAATATGTAACAGAAGATACGGTGTTGCTGGATGTAGGTACCGGAAGCGGCATTCTGGCAATCCTCTCTCTGATGTTTGGCGCAAAGCATGCGGTGGGAACGGATTTGGACCCCTGTGCAGTAGAGGCTGTCAGAGAAAACTGTGAGACCAATGGCATCAGCCCCGAAAAATTCCATATGATGATTGGCAATATCATTACAGATAAAACAGTGCAGGATGAGGTGGGATATGGATGCTATGACATCGTGGTAGCAAATATTCTGGCAGATGTGCTGGTTCCCCTTACTCCCGTCATTGTGAATCAGTTAAAGGAGGGCGGCATCTATATTACCTCAGGTATTATAGATGATAAGGAGCAGACTGTAGTGGATGCAGTTAAGGCGGCAGGTCTTACGGTGCTGGAAGTTACCTACCAGGGTGAGTGGGTCAGCGTCACGGCGCGTAAGTAGGAGATTACCATATGTATCAATTTTTTGTAGAACCCTCTCAAATTCATGATAAAACTGTTATAATTGTGGGAAATGATGTCAACCATATTAAAAACGTGTTGCGTATGAAGCCTGGGGAAGAGATTGCCGTCAGCAATGGGCAGGATGGCAGGGAATACCGTTGCGGCATTGTCCGGCTGGAGGAAGAACAGATTGTCTGCGAGCTTCGCTTTATCAAGGAGGATGGCCTGGAGCTGTCTTCCCGTGTACATTTGTTTCAAGGGCTTCCCAAGGCAGATAAGATGGAACTGATTATCCAAAAGGCAGTAGAACTGGGTGTTTATGAAATCATTCCCGTGGAGACAAAACGGTGTGTGGTAAAGCTGGATGCAAAAAAGGCAAAGCAGAAGACGGAACGCTGGCAGGCAATTGCGGAAGCGGCAGCCAAACAGAGCAAACGACGGATTGTGCCTGTGGTAACGGAGCCGGTAAGTTTTGGGGAAGCCTTGCAAAAGGCAGTATCCATGGAAGTGAAGCTGATACCCTATGAGCTGGCAGAGGGCATGGAGAAGACGAAACAAATTATCTCTTCGTTGCCGGAGGACGCAGACATTGCCGTTTTTATCGGTCCGGAAGGTGGATTTGAAGAAGCGGAAATTAATAAGGCAATGGAATGCGGACTACAGCCCATTACGCTGGGGAAGAGGATTCTTCGTACGGAGACAGCCGGCTTTACCGTAATGGCGTGGATTATGTACCAGTTGGAAAATTAGGCATATATTGTATATAGATAGAATAAAAAAGGAGAAACACAATGGAAGTATATTTGGATAACTCGGCTACCACGAGGACCTTTCCCGAGGTTGCCCAGTTAATGACAAAAATAATGTGTGAAGATTACGGTAATCCTTCCAGCATGCACTTAAAAGGTGTGCAGGCGGAAAACTATATCCGATATGCCAGAGAAACGATAGCAAAGCTTTTGAAGGTAAGTGAAAAAGAGATCTGTTTTACTTCCGGAGGA
>JBJFCM010000063.1:0-3270 GCA_051888955.1 Lachnospiraceae bacterium
TCTTCCCTGCATTTTAACTGTACCAGGGCCGGCACTATCGGCACAAGTGTATGTCCCATGGACTGTGCCAGCCTGTATCCGCTGCCGTCAGAGCCGGTCTTTGGTGCCGCTTTGCTGCCGCAGGCTAGTATCACCCTATCAAACACCCCTTTACCTGTTGCTGTTTCTACCGCAATCTGTCCGTTATTATCCCTCTTCAGACCTTTTACTTTGCTGTCAGTTAAAAGCTGCACCTTCTTTTCCTTTAACTGCATTCGCAGAATATCCAGGACAGTGGATGCCTGTCCGGACGCAGGATACAAATAGCCGTCCCTGTCTTTGATTAACATCCCCGCCTTTTCAAAAAATGAAATAGCAGCATCCGTGTCAAATTGCGCCAGCACATTCTGTATGCGCTCCTTGTCCTGACTATAATAATTATCTGCTGTCAGCCTCCGGTTGGAAAAATTGCACCTGCCATTTCCGGTGGAAAGAAGCTTTTTCCCCACACGGTCATTTCCCTCATATAAACAAACTTCTGCTCCTTTACTGGCCGCCGTAATTGCTGCCATCATGCCGGAAGCACCGCCTCCGATTACCGCAATTTTCATATTTACACCCCTTGTCCGCTAAAACGGGCATTGATTCCATATTACCTATATTAACTGGAGTACGTCTCCAAAAAATGATACAGGGCTGCTTCATCCTCCATGAACATCCCCAGAATAACCTGTGTCTGTATATATTCCGGAAGTTCCTGCGCTGAGATGTCCGTATACATATATACTGTCTTTCCATCGTCACAGTATACCACAATAGAATTATCCTCCACACGCAGATAAAAGCTTTCCGTTGGCTCCGCATAGGCATAATTCATGCGCACAACCACCCTGTCGGCAGAAAAGGACCGGACCTCTACTCCCACAAATCCACGCTCCTGCTCAGAAAGAGGCGGAGAAAGTGCATACAGTTCCATTGCTGTCACAAAATCCTCTCTGCCCATGCCCAGGTATTTAGCAGGCACTTTCCAGGTTGTTTCCACCAGAGTATCCCGCTTCGTATCATATTCCTCTATGACATATTCCGTGTCAGCATTTAAAACCTCTTTGTCCTTTGCAGATACCGAAACCACTGAATACTCTGTTTCCTCATGAACAGTCCCGCTTTCCTGCAAGCTTTGCCCGCTTCCCGGATAAAAATAATTGTCCAGCACAATTCCCGCATACATACCTATCCCAAACATAATACAGGGATAAATCAAAAATAAACTGATACCTTTTACAAATTTCATACTGCCACTCCTTTTGTATCAGTATCAGCCTATCTCAAGAAAATATTCATTTATTATAAAAGATGTAAGAATGTTCCTACCTTATAAAGGAATTTTCCCCCCGGAATAACATACAAATCTCTTTCTGTGATGCAACGGAATACAAATATCAATATCAGATAGCATATGCCGCCTATAGCAGTACAGATAAGAACTGCAAAAATCTCTCCTGTCAGGGAAATCAGCGCCTTGCTAAGTAGCAAAAGGCACAAACCCGTTACAACCGAAGCCAGCGCCGGAAAAACGAATACATGTAACCATTCCGGGTTACACCTCGTAATCCGCAGGATGAAGAAGCCATTCGACAGACAAAAAACGATTGCAAAACAAAGCTGGGCATAAACCAGGGAAAGTATATTTCCCTCTGTTCCCTTCATACCAATCATCAAAGCAATCACAAAGACCCCAAAGGAACCCAGCAAATCTAAAAGCATAGTTTTTTTTCTGCCGATTCCTTCCAGAATATGGGCAAAGTACAAGCCCATAGGCACAAATATCATCAAAAGGAAACCATGCCGCATGCAGGATGCCGCAATATCATCGCTTCCAAAGAAAAGCTTTATCAGGCAGGGGGCCAAAACAAAATTCAGCATGGCAAAGAATCCTGTAAACATAAATATAGACTGTATGCCTCCTATCAGATGATTCTTGGCATTTTTATATTCTTCCTTTTTCATTGCAAGAACGACCGTATTTTCCACTCCTGTACATAGAAGGATGGCAAGCGCTGCCACAATCCCGGTTAACATCAGGTATTTCCCGTAAAAGGCACCATAAGCAGTAAGCCCGGTCAATTCGTCTGCCTGCACTCCCTGATAAACGGAAAGTCCGACCAGCACACTTGCTCTCCCTAAAGCTCTGGCGCCAGCAACGGGAAGCATGGATAACAAAAGCAGTCTTAAGACCTCGATGCCATCCTCTGTCAGCCGCATTCCCTCCTTTGTCTTCGCTCTTGCCTTCCTACCGGCTCCGGCATAGACCAGCAAAAGAAAGCACATAGTCAGAAACGCCGCCAGAAGAATACCCAGAGCTGCACCTGCTGCACCATACATTGCGGAATATTTGCTGTTATGCAAAAGTGCCGCAGCCTTTTCTCCATAGCTTTGCATCATATATCCGAAAAGAGCTGCAAAGGACAGACTGAAAACTTGCTTCATAATGCCTGAAATCACGGTCGGCATTGCTGTTCCGATACCCTGAAAATATCCCTGCAACACAGCGCTGATCGTATTCATAAAAAATGCAGGCGCTAAAAGCTTTAGGGTAAGTGCAGCTTCCGGTACATGTAAAATTCTGCAGACTGGACCGGACAAGAAAAACAAAAGAAGGCTTCCCAGAATCCCTGCTACAATACCATAACCGACTGAAGCCACTAAGACCTTATCCGCATTTTTATACTGTCCCTTTGCCATCCTGCTTCGAATCAGCTTTTCCGCACAGTCCGGAACGGCAGATGAGAATAAAAGCTGCAAAAGGATATAGCTTTCTGCCGCGGCAGCAAAATAAGCAATTCCCAAATTTCCAATGAGATTTGCCAATATTATCATGGTCACAAAGCCCAGTATTTTGGTTATGATTATCAACTGTTTTTTCCTGATTTCCATCCGGTTCATGCCCTTTAATCCTCTCTTGTAATACCCAGCGCCTTCAATACCTCTTCCTGTTTCTCTTCCATAATCTCCGCTTCATCGGCCTCCATATGGTCGTAACCGCACAAATGCAGCATACTGTGTGCCACCAAAAAGGCAAATTCCCTTTTCATGGAATGCCCGAAGCTTGCAGCCTGTTCTTTTACCTTATCAACGGAGATAATAATATCTCCTAAAATCAATTCCCCACTTTCCGGATCAAAATAATCTGCCTCATGGTCTTCTAAGTTTTCAAAGTCTGCAGGATACTCATAATGCACATTAGGGAAGGATAGCACATCTGTTTCCCTGTCAATCTGCCGAAACTGTGCG
>JBJFCM010000064.1:0-15370 GCA_051888955.1 Lachnospiraceae bacterium
GAAGAAGAGGTACGGCGGGTTTTCCTTAAGACTACGGAAGCATTTTGTGAGCAGATGAATAGGCAGTATGACCAGAACAATCTGGTAATCGTATCCGGTTTCAGCAAGGTCATGAATGCCGGGGAAATGCCGTCTCTGGCAATTGACAGGGCGAATGTTGCCAGAAAGTACGGGAAAAATACGGCGCATACGGTAGTTATTGCCTACAATCAGGAGATTAAGGAAAAGAACGAAGCAGAAAAGGCTATTTCTGCAAATATGGCGACTGCTTTGGAAAACGGTGAGTTTAAAGCATGGCTGCAGCCGAAGGTTTCTCTTGTAACGGGGAAAGTAGCGGGCGCAGAGGCGCTTGTACGCTGGCAGAAGGCTGATGGCTCCATGATTTATCCGGACAGTTTTATTCCGATTTTTGAAAAAAATGGTTTTATTACCAAGATAGACTTTGCGGTTTTGGATCAGATATTGTCCTATTTACGAGAAGCGATGGATGAAGGGGAACAGGTCGTACCTGTATCGGTAAACTTCTCAAGGCGCCACAATGAAAATCCGGAGTTCGTGGAGCAGGTTTTAAGCAGACTTAAGGCTAAGAATATCCCACCGGAATATATTGAGGCAGAGATTACAGAGTCTATTTTTATGCTGGATTTATCCACACTCACGGATAATCTGCGAAAACTCAAGGAAAGCGGGATTGCTATTTCCATTGATGATTTTGGCAGCGGTTATTCTTCGCTGAATGTACTTGCCAATGTAGATGCTGATGTGATAAAACTGGATAAGAAGTTTCTGACTTATGCAGGAGAGGATTCCAAAGCACCGGTATTTGTGAAATATCTGGTTAAAATGATGAAAAGGATGGGTTATAAGGTATTGGTAGAAGGTGTGGAAACCAGGGAGCAGTTAACCCTTCTGCACAATGCGGAGTGTGATATGGTGCAGGGATATTATTATGCCCGTCCCATGCCCATTGCTGATTTTAGGAAGTTTTTAAAGGAGTTTAATGAATAATTATGAGCATTTACGATACATTGAATGAACCGCAGAAACAGGGCGTCTTCACAACGGAGGGCCCTGTTCTTCTGCTTGCCGGAGCCGGTAGCGGAAAGACCCGTGTGTTGACGCACCGGGTAGCATATCTGATAGATGAAATGGGTATTAATCCCTGGAATATTCTGGCGATTACCTTTACCAATAAAGCAGCTGGTGAGATGCGGGAACGAGTGGATAAGCTGATAGGAATGGGAGCAGAGCAGGTGTGGGTAGCAACCTTTCATTCTACCTGCGTCAGGATACTCAGGAGATATATAGAAAGAATTGGATACGACAATAATTTCACCATCTATGATACGGATGACCAGAAGACACTGATGAAAGGGATTATCAAAAAGCTGGAGCTGGACCCTAAGATGTACAAGGAGAAAAGTCTTCTTGCTGCCATTTCTTCTGCAAAGGACGAGCTGATTTCCCCTATTGAGTATGAGCTGCAGGCAGGAGGGGATTTTAATAAAAAGAAGGTTGCTATGGTCTACAGGGAGTATCAGGCAGCATTAAAGAAGAACAATGCGCTGGATTTTGATGATTTGATTGTGAAGACTGTGGAGCTGTTTAAAGAGGTTCCTGAAGTTCTGAATTATTATCAGGAGCGTTTTCGGTATATCATGGTGGATGAATATCAGGATACCAATACGGCACAGTTCGAACTGGTAAGGCTGCTTGCAGATAAGTACCGCAACCTTTGCGTCGTAGGTGATGATGACCAGTCCATCTATAAATTCAGAGGAGCCAATATCCGCAATATTCTGGATTTTGAAAAGGTATATCCGGAGGCAAAGGTCATCAAGCTGGAGCAGAATTACCGTTCTACTCAGAATATTCTGGATGCGGCCAATTCTGTAATCAAGAATAATTTAGGAAGGAAGGATAAGGCTCTCTGGACGGAAAAAGAAGGCGGAAGCCGCATCCATTTCAGACAGTTCGATACGGCTTATGAAGAGGCGGAATACATTGCGGATGACATCGCGCATAAGGTTCGCAGGGGAGAAACATCTTGCGGGGATTGTGCAGTTTTATATAGGACAAATGCACAGTCACGTTTGTTGGAGGAACGTATGATTGCCGAAGGTCTTCCTTACGATGTGGTAGGCGGCGTGAACTTTTATGCCAGAAAAGAAATCAAGGATATTCTGGCATACCTAAAAACCATTGATAATGGACATGATGATATAGCGGTCAAGCGTATCATCAATGTGCCGAGAAGGGGAATTGGGCAGACCAGCATTGACAAGGTGCAGGCCTATGCAGATGAGCGGAATATCAGCTTTTACGATGCGCTGCGGGAAGCGGGACAGATTATGTCGTTAGGCAAGGCAGCCGCAAAGATAGAGCCCTTCGTACTGATGATTCAGACCTTTCGGAGTAAGCTGGAATATTTTGATTTAAAAGAGCTGCTGGATGATATTCTTGAAAAGACCGGCTATATAAAGGAACTGGAAGAGTCGGGGGAAGAGGATGCGGAGGACCGCATTGCCAATATTGATGAATTGATTAGTAAGGTAGTAGCTTATGAGGAAAGCCATGATGAGCCTTCCTTAAGCGAATTTTTGGAAGAGGTTGCGCTGGTAGCGGATATAGACGGTGTGGGAGATGACGACAACAAGGTTCTCCTGATGACCCTTCACAGTGCCAAAGGGTTGGAATTTCCCAATGTATATCTGGCTGGCATGGAGGATGGTGTGTTCCCCGGCTACATGGCAATTACGGCAGATGACAAAACGGAAATGGAAGAGGAACGCCGGCTGGCATATGTGGGCATTACCAGAGCAAAAGAAGAACTGACTCTCACCTGTGCCAGAATGCGTATGATACGGGGAGAAACACAGTACAATCCCATCAGCCGTTTTGTAAAAGAAATTCCAAATGCATTATTGGACAATACTCTGCCCTCTATGCGGAAGACAGAAAGGGATGTGCTACAGGAGGAATATGATTTCAGGCCCAAGGCCATTGTGAGACCCAGGGCAACGGCTCCGGCAAGAAAGCCTTTCATCGCCCAGGGTATCGGAGCATTGAACAATCTGGCCGGCATTTCCAAGGGAGGTGACATGGCTGCACCCGAGGTTCCTGACTACACAGTGGGTGACAGGATAAAGCATGTGAAGTACGGAGAAGGAACCGTAATTTCCCTACAAAAGGAACCAAGAGATTATAAGGTCACAGTAATGTTTGATCAGGCAGGACAAAAGGTAATGTATGCGTCCTTTGCAAAATTGAAAAGAGTGTAGCAAAAAGAAAGCATTCATGCTATACTATTTATAAATTGAGGTATGCTGTCCGCAAAATTGCGCATAGTATAACATTGAATACAGAAAGGCGGATTATCTATGAACAGATTAGAAACTTTGGTTGACATGGTAAAGGCAAATGAGTTGAAAATCAATGAATTATTAAAGAAAAAAGAAAAAGAGGAAGAGAAGAAAAAGTGTAACGTGGTGCTCTGCGTGTTAGCTATTATCGGAGCAGTAGTAGCTATTGCGGCAATTGCCTATGCAGTATACCGTTACTTAAAGCCGGATTATCTGGATGATTTTGAAGACGAGTTCGAAGATGAATTTGAAGATGAATTTGAAGACGAGGATGAAGTCTTTGAGGATGAAAAACCAGAGGAGTAGGCATTAGTTTATGAAAAAAGGACAGGTATATGAGGGAATCGTGGAAAGGGTGGATTTTCCCAACAAAGGCATCGTGCGAGTGGGAGAGGAAACCTGTATTGTGAAGAATGGCCTGCCCGGACAGAAGATAGCTTTCTGCGTCAATAAGCAAAGAAAAGGGAAGGCGGAAGGCCGGCTTTTAGAGGTGATGGAAAAATCACCTTTAGAGACGGGCAGTCCGTGTTCCCATTTTGGTTTGTGCGGAGGTTGCACCTATCTGTCCCTTTCCTATGAGGAGCAGACAAAGCTAAAGGCAGAGCAGGTGAAAAAACTGCTGGACGGTGTACTTGTTGGAAAGCAGGCGCCTTACGTATGGGAGGGGATTAAGGCAAGTCCCCGGATATACGAGTATCGCAACAAAATGGAATTTTCTTTCGGAGATGAAGTGAAGGATGGGCCGCTTGCCCTGGGCATGCATAAGAGGGGAAGCTTTTATGATATTGTTACGGTAGAAGGCTGTAAACTGGTGGACGAGGATTACAGACAGATATTAAAGACCACACTGTCCTATTTTGCAGAGAAAAATGTGAGCTTTTTCCATAGACTGACCCATGAAGGATATCTGCGCCATCTGTTGGTTAGAAAAGCGGTGAAGACCGGTGAGATACTGGTGGCGCTGGTGACGACTTCCCAGAGTCCCGGACCGGAGGAAGCCCTGCTGCAGGGCTTTCATGAGGCCATACAGGGTATTTCCTTCCATGGAGGCAGGTTGACGGGCATCCTGCATATTACCAATGACTCTGTTGCGGATGTTGTCCAGAGTGATGCAACCCGCATCCTGTATGGACAGGATTTCTTTTATGAGGAGCTTTTGGGGCTTCGGTTTAAGATATCACCTTTTTCCTTTTTCCAGACGAACTCTCTGGGGGCAGAGGTGCTTTATGGCACTGCCAGGGAGTATATCGGGGAGCTTGGCAGTGATGCCGCAGATGGAAAGCCTGACAAGGTGGTATTCGACTTGTACAGCGGTACCGGTACGATTGCCCAGTTGATGGCACCGGTAGCAGGTAAAGTCATCGGCGTGGAAATCGTAGAGGAGGCTGTAGAAGCTGCCAGGAAAAACGCAGAACTGAATGGTCTTACCAACTGTGAGTTCATTGCCGGAGATGTATTAAAGGTGTTGGACGAGATCACGGAAAAACCGGATATGATTATCTTAGATCCGCCCCGGGACGGCATCCATCCCAAAGCGCTGCCTAAGATTATAGGCTACGGTGTAGACAGAATCGTATATATTTCCTGCAAGCCCACCAGTCTGGTGCGTGACCTGGAGGTCTTTTTGCAGAACGGGTATGTGGTAGAAAAGGCTGTGGCAGTAGACCAGTTCCCCTGGACCGCCAATGTGGAAACCGTATGTCTTTTACGCAGAATGGTATAAAAATCTCTTTTCCCTACGGGATAAATATGATATAATGGCTTTATCGTGAAGGAAAGGTGGGGTAAAGTATGAAGATTTCAACCAAGGGCAGGTATGCTCTCAGGCTAATGATTGATTTGGCGGTCAATAATAATGGTAATCCTGTCAGTATTAAAGATATCGCTGCAAGACAGGACATTTCTGATAAGTATCTGGAACAGATTATAGCGACCCTGAATAAAGCCGGGTTTGTAAAGAGCTCTCGTGGCCCCCAGGGAGGGTACAAGCTGACCAGAGAACCGAAGGACTATACGGTAGGAATGATCCTGCGGCTGACGGAGGGAAGTCTGGCTCCGGTTGCCTGCCTGGAGGATGAAGTAAATACCTGTGACAGGCAGGATGGCTGTGCTACGCTTAAGCTGTGGAAAAAGCTGGATGACGCGATTAAAGGCGTTGTGGATTCTGTTACACTGGCAGATCTGGTAGATTGGCAGAATGAAAGTGCCGGCAATTATGTGATTTGAAAATTTATAACAGTATAATATTTTTTATCCTGTATATACTGCAAGAACAGGGTACAATGTGCACGGAAAATGGTTGTATGGTGCACTATTGTACCTTTTCTCATGTTGGTATGATAAAGGAAATTGAGAAAGGTCGATACCTTTATGGGCAGGGTAAAGAAGAATAGTAATGTAGAAATAGGCGCAAGGCTGCGTATCATACGGGAGAATCTTGGAAAATCACAGGCGGAGTTTGCCGAAATACTGGATGTGTCAGATGACCATTATCGGAAGTTAGAGTGCGGGAGTGCAGGACTTACTATAGAGAAACTCATCCTTCTGCATGAAAAACTGTGTATTGATCCAACATATCTCATTACCGGGGAAAAGATGGAGGAGTTTGATTTAGATAAATATTTAGTGAATTGCAGCAGGGAACAAAGAAATCATCTGCTTGAGCAATGCCTGTATTATTTAGCCAGATATTTTGCTGATTGAATGAAACAGTTTGTAGGCCGTCCTCATGTGTAAGACATGTGGAGGCCTTTTTTAATTCGGACATACAGGATGAGATGAAGAGGCGGGGCAATAATGGGGAAAGGAGGACAACAGGAAGAACGGAGTGCCCCTGCTGCTATAGAAAAAAATTATTCTGTCGAATGAGGAGGAGAAAATATTGATAGAAACAAAAGCAATGGAACCTAATATCATTAATGCGAGATATGATGCACTCTGTGAAACAGTGGATGTGGAATTTTTCCCGGATGGTCAGGTCTGGCGCTTTTA
Source organism: Lachnospiraceae bacterium (assembly GCA_051888955.1). Taxonomy (GTDB): domain Bacteria; phylum Bacillota; class Clostridia; order Lachnospirales; family Lachnospiraceae; genus Acetatifactor. The sequence goes on from JBJFCM010000064.1 coordinate 6,354, forward strand.
TGATGTGCCGGAACACGTGTGGTATGAGTGGCGGAGGGCGAAAGCTGCAAGTACTTTCTTTTGTGCGAACATATTGGGGAGGTACACCGCAAAGAGAATAGGAACAGCAACGAATTAGTATAGGAAAGCGGGCAATTGCTTTACGAGCAGGCCCGTTTTTTATTTCATAGAAAATTTTTGGATTTCCCATTACAATCTTTGCATGAATTTTGTATGCAACTTCAAGGATTTGTGATATAATTCAATATATATGCATAGTACCGGGCTTCAGATAAAATCTTACAAAGGAGAGAGAGCCATGCTAGTGACATTAATCCCGTTATTTGATGAGAATATGGCGGTCAGAGCATATTCTCTGTTTACCCAGAAGAAGAACTATTTTTTAAATCCCAACCTGTTAGGTACCGGCTTCCATGATGGCGCTGCTTATGTGGATGGTCTGGAGGTGATACAGAGCATGGGAATGGAAACCCTGTCGGCGGATAAGGAAGTTTTTGTGCCGGTAGGAAACATTTCCCTGTTTTCTGACATTGATGAGCAGTGTGACGCGCCTCATGAGAGGCTTGTTCTGTTGATTGATAATTCAGTGCAGCCGGAGGAGTCTTATATCAAACGTTTGAAGGAACTAAAGGACAGTGGATATAAGCTGGCAATGCGCAAGCTGGAGGTCGCTAAATTTGAAGCTTATCGTGAAATCCTTCTGCTGATGGATTATATTTTCCTGGATTACAAAAGGATTGATATCAGTAAAGCCAGAATCTATTTTGGTAAGATTTATCCGGATATCAAGCTTTGCGCGGGCAATATCGATGACATGGAAAGCTTTGAAAAACTGAAGCAGGAGGGCGGGTATCAATTTTACGAAGGCAAGTTCTTCCGTATGCCGATTAACAAAGGGGAGCATGATGTCTCTCCAATCAAGGTAAATTATATCCAGCTTCTTAACATGGTGAACAGTCCTGAGTTTGAATTGACGGAAGCAGCGGATGTCATTGGAAGGGATACTGCTCTGGTAATTTCACTGTTAAAGATGGTGAACAGACTTACCATTAACTCTCAGATTACTTCCATCAGACATGCAGCAGCCATGCTGGGGGAGAAAGAACTGAAAAAATGGCTGACTACGGCAGTGGCAGGTGCCCTGTATACGGATAAACCCAATGAGATTACGAGATTGTCATTACTTAGGGCTAAATTTGCTGAAAATCTGGCTCCGGTCTTTTCTCTGGCAGTACAGTCCTCGGAGTTGTTTTTGATGGGACTGTTTTCGGTATTGGATGTGATTTTGGACATTCCCATGGCAGAAGCCTTAAAAATCGTAAAGGTATCCAAAAATGTCAGCGATGCTCTGGTTGATAAAAAAGGACCATTTGCTTTGGTGCTGGAGTTTATCAGCCAGTATGAAAATGCCAACTGGCAGGAGGTATCCAGGCTTATGATACTGCATGATATCGATATGCAGGCGGTATATGATGCTTACATCAAGTCACTGCAGTGGTACCGGGATATGATTACCGAAAAATAATTTTTATTATACAAAAGGATAAAAGAAAGGGACAAAAGATTATGAGGAAATTCATTCAGCAACTGAGAAACTACAGCATTAAAAAGAAACTCAACAGGATTTTTACAATTATTATTGCCTTTTTCCTAATCAGTGTTGTACTGGCAGTCATTGGTATACTTACCTGTAATAAGCTTTCTACCAGTATTATGGCCTGTGTTGTTGTAGTATTGTTCAGCGTGATCGGCGTAATCATGACGGTTATATTAGGCAAGGCTTTGTCTGCTGAACTGGTGATGCCCATTAAGGAACTGGAGGAGGCGGCAATCCAGCTGTCAGCAGGAAAGTTCGATTTTGAATTGACCTATGAAGCTGCAGATGAACTGGGCGTGGTTTCTGAAAAGTTCAGAAATACCAAATATACTTTGAATAATATCATAACAGATTTAAATTACATAATCGGTGAATTTGCAGAAGGCAATTTTGATGTTCATTCCAAACAAAAGGAAGCCTATGTAGGTGAATTCAAGGTGATTATGGAGCAGCTGGTCAAGATGGTACAGCAGGTAAGCGACACATTGCGTTCCATCAATGAATCCTCCGAACAGGTGGCAGGCGGCGCGTCCCAGCTGGCAGAGAGTTCACAGGATATTGCACAGGGTGCTACGGACCAGGCAGCAGCAGTGGAAGAGCTTTTGGCTACAGTGACAGAGGTAACGAATCAGGTAGAAGAGAACAGCAAATCCACCGATATGGTGCATGACAAGGCCAAAACGGTGGGCAGGGAAGCAGAGAACAGCCAGAAAAAGATGGAAGAGCTGACCGAGGCAATGCAGCGTATTTCCGATACTTCCAGAGAGATTGAAAAGGTAATCGTAGAGATTGAGGGCATTGCGGCACAGACCAATCTGCTCTCCCTGAATGCTTCCATTGAAGCGGCAAGGGCTGGAGAGGCTGGCAGGGGCTTTGCAGTAGTGGCTGAGCAGATCAGAAAGCTGGCAGAGGACAGCTCAGCTTCAGCTGACACCTCCAAGAAGTTGTTGGAGAATGCTTTAAGAGAAGTGGAGGCCGGCAACGTTACGACATCGGAAACAGCCGAGGCATTAAACCGTGTAATCAGAGAACTGGAAGACATTATACTGGAGGTTGCCAACATTCGTACGGCATCTGACAGGCAGGCGATTTCCGTAAGAGAAATAGAAAAAGGTGTAGAACAGATCAATGATGTTATCCAGACCAACTCTGCGGCATCGGAAGAAGCCTCCGCAACAAGCGAAGAGCTTTCAGCAGAAGCACAGAATCTGGATGCGATTATCAATCGCTTTAGGCTGCGTGAGGCAGGAAGATAAGAAATAGAGAGGACTTTTAAGTATGTCAGGCATTGACCAGAGTAAGATTCGGAATTTTTGTATTGTTGCGCACATAGACCATGGAAAATCCACCCTGGCCGATCGGATTATTGAAAAAACAGGACTGCTTACCAGCAGAGAGATGCAGGCCCAGGTATTAGATAATATGGACCTGGAAAGAGAAAGAGGAATTACGATAAAGGCACAGGCGGTACGCACCGTCTATAAAGCTCAGGACGGGGAAGAGTATATTTTCAACCTGATAGATACCCCGGGGCACGTGGACTTCAATTATGAGGTGAGCCGTTCCCTGGCAGCATGTGATGGTGCTATTCTGGTAGTGGATGCAGCACAGGGAATTGAGGCACAGACGCTGGCCAATGTATATCTTGCTTTGGACCACAATCTGGATGTCTTTCCGGTTATCAACAAAATTGATCTTCCCAGCGCACAGCCGGAAAAGGTAATCGAAGAGATAGAGGATGTTATCGGTATTGAGGCACAGGATGCCCCATTGATTTCTGCCAAAAACGGAATCGGGATAGAGGAAGTACTGGAAGCTATAGTGAAAAAAATTCCGGCTCCCGGAGGAGATGCCAAGGCGCCGCTTCAGGCTCTTATTTTTGACTCTATCTATGATTCCTATAAGGGTGTCATTGTATTTGTCAGAATAAAAGAGGGCAGTGTCCGAAAGGGTACTACTATCCGCATGATGGCTACCGGCGCTGTAGAGGAAGTTGTGGAAGTAGGATATTTTGGTGCAGGACAATTTATTCCCTGTGAAGAGTTGTCTGCAGGTATGGTAGGATATATCACCGCCTCCATTAAAAATGTGAAGGATACAGCGGTGGGAGACACGGTTACGGACAATGACAATCCCTGTAAGGAGCCGCTGCCGGGCTATAAAAAGGTGAACTCCATGGTATACTGTGGTATGTATCCTGCAGACGGAGCCAAATATCCGGATCTTCGGGATGCGCTGGAAAAGCTGCAGTTAAATGATGCTTCCCTGAATTATGAACCGGAGACCTCCATTGCGTTGGGCTTTGGCTTCAGGTGCGGTTTCCTCGGACTTTTGCATTTGGAAATCATACAGGAGCGTCTGGAACGTGAATACAATCTGGATCTGGTGACGACAGCTCCGGGCGTAGTGTATAAGGTGCACAAGACCAACGGTGAGGTCATAGAACTGACGAACCCCTCCAATCTGCCGGATCCTTCTGAGATTGAGTATATGGAGGAACCCATCGTCAGCGCTGAAATCATGGTGACCACCGAGTTTATCGGTTCCATCATGGAGCTTTGCCAGGAAAGACGCGGCCGCTATCTGGGCATGGAGTATATGGAGGAAACCAGAGCCTTATTAAAATATGAGCTTCCGCTAAATGAAATCATCTATGACTTTTTTGACGCATTAAAATCCCGTTCCAGAGGGTATGCTTCCTTTGACTACGATTTGAAGGGCTATGAGCAGTCAAGATTGGTGAAACTGGACATCCTGATTAATAAAGAAGAAGTGGATGCGCTCTCGTTTATCGTCCATGCAGACAGCGCTTATGACCGCGGACGAAAGATGTGTGAAAAGTTAAAGGATGAAATTCCCCGCCATCTGTTCGAGATACCTATTCAGGCTGCAGTCGGCGGTAAGATTATAGCCAGGGAAACAGTCAAAGCTATGCGAAAGGATGTGCTGGCCAAGTGTTACGGTGGCGATATTACCCGTAAGAAAAAGCTGCTGGAAAAGCAGAAAGAGGGTAAAAAGCGTATGCGCCAGATTGGCAATGTAGAAATTCCGCAGAAGGCTTTTATGAGTGTTCTCAAGCTGGATGATAAGAAATAGGCATATCATGAAACCACTTAGTATCTATATCCATATTCCATTTTGCATCAAAAAATGTAAGTATTGCGATTTCCTTTCTGCACCGGCGGACAGCCGGACGCAGGAGGAATATTTGCATGCCTTGATACAGGAAATCAGGGCTGAATCCGGTAAATACCGGGATTTTGAAGTGAAGACCGTTTTTATTGGGGGAGGCACCCCCACGGCGGTGGACCCGGCAGGACTGTGCAAGGTAATAAAAGCTGTTACTTCTTCTTTTTCCATGGCGGAAAACGCTGAAATATCCATGGAGGCCAATCCCGGTACTGTGACCGAGGAAGCTTTGGCTCTCTATCGACATGCCGGCATTAACCGGCTCAGTATAGGGCTGCAGTCGGCGGATGATAAGGAACTTCAGATGCTTGGTAGAATTCACAGCTATGAGGATTTTCTTACTACTTACTCATTGGCGCGAAAAGCAGGTTTTGCCAACATCAATGTGGATCTGATGGCAGCGTTACCGGGTCAGCATCCGGAAGACTTTATGCGGACCTTAGAAAAGGTTCTGGCACTTTGCCCGCCGCCCGAACATATTTCGGCGTACAGCCTGATCGTTGAGGAAGGGACACCTTTTTTTGCTCTGTATGGAGAGGAAAAGGAGAAAATGGCCCATACCGGGGAGAGGCAGGCTCATTTACCCTCTGAGGAAGAAGAAAGACAGATGTATGCACTTACGGAGGAGCTTTTGCAGGAGGCCGGATACCACAGATATGAGATTTCCAACTACAGTCGTCCCGGCTATGAATGCCGCCATAATATGGTGTACTGGCAGAGAGGGGACTATGCAGGCTTTGGTCTGGGCGCAGCCTCCATGGTAGGAAATGTACGCTTTCAGAATCTTTCAGATCTGCAGTCTTATCTGACGGCAGAGGACAAGGTGGCAGAGAGAAATACATTGAACGAAAAGGAACAAATGGAAGAATTTATGTTTTTGGGGCTTCGTTTGATAAAAGGTGTGGAAAAAGAGGCCTTTGAACACACCTTTGGGATTCCCATGGATGCAGTTTACGGTAAGGTGATTGCAGAAAATGTCAAAAACGGTCTGTTAACGGATGGGATGTCTGTGGCTCTTACGGGCAGGGGGCTGAATCTGGCGAATTATGTAATGGCGCAGTTTTTGCTGGATGAATGATAGATGGAAAGGCACTAGAAACGTCCGAAGCACATAGAATATAATAAATCTGCTTTGGGGGTCTGCCTTGAAGACATTTCAGAAACCTTTGTCCTCAGAGGAAGAAGCATGTTATATTCAGATATTGCAAGAAGGAAGCAGGGAAGAGGCCACAAACGCGAAAGAAATTTTGATAGAGCGGAATTTGAGGCTGGTGGCTCACATCGCTAAAAAGTATCAGAATGTGGAAGAGGATATGGAGGATTTGATTTCCATTGGCACCATTGGGCTGATTAAGGCAGTAGATACCTTTGATGCCGGTAAGGGCAGACTGGCTACCTATGCCTGTCGTTGCATAGACAACGAACTTTTGATGATGCTAAGAACAAGAAAGAAAATATCCCGGGAAGTGTCCCTGTATGAGCCGATTGGTACCGACAAGGAAGGAAATGAAATTAACCTGTTGGATGTGATTGAAGGACAGCAGATGGATGTGGTTGACAGGCTTTCCTTATATGAAAATCTGAAGAAAATGTTCGAGCTGTTGGAAGAATGTCTTACCGACAGAGAACGGGAAATTCTTTTTATGAGGTATGGAATCAGTTCAGGAACGGAGATGACCCAAAGTGAAATCGGAAAGAAACTGGGTATCTCACGCAGCTATGTATCCAGAATCGAGAAGAAAGCGTTACTAAAGCTGAAAGAAGAATTTGAAAAAAGAACCTCTATATGATATACTTTTGTTTATGTGGGCAGTAGAAATAAAATACTGGGGGATAAAAAGGAGAAGAGGGTATGCCTAATATTAGAGAAATACTGGAAGAAGCTAAGAAGGCAGGGGCGTCAGATGTGCATATTACGGTTGGTATTCCGCCAAAGATGAGGGTCAATGGGAAACTGACGACCATGACAAATTATAGCAGGCTTTTACCGGCGGATACTTTGGAAGTAGCATTGGATATCATGACCGAGGCTCAAAGAAACAGATTTGAGGAGAGAGGTGAATACGATATGTCCTTCTCAATTCCTGACTTGGGACGTTATCGTGTCAATGCCTATAAGCAAAGAGGTTCTGTAGCACTGGCATTTCGACTGGTGGGTACCAAGGTGCCGTCACCGGAAGAACTGGGTGTTCCTGACTCTGTAATAGATTTGTACCAGAGAAAAAGAGGACTGGTGTTGGTAACAGGTCCTACCGGAAGTGGTAAATCGACTACGCTGGCCGCTATTATTGATAAGATCAATAACTGTAGAGATGCGCATGTCATTACGTTGGAGGACCCTATCGAGTATTTGCATCAGCATAAGATGGCGATGGTTAACCAGAGAGAAATCGGATTGGATTCCGAGAACTATGCCAATGCCCTCAGGGCTGCACTCCGTGAGGACCCGGATGTTATCCTGGTAGGAGAGATGAGAGACTTTGAAACGATCAGTGTAGCGATTACAGCAGCAGAAACAGGCCATTTGGTGTTATCCACTTTGCATACTATCGGTGCAGCCAGCACCGTGGACCGTGTGATTGACGTATTCCCGCCCCATCAGCAGCAGCAGATCAGAGTGCAGCTTTCCAACGTATTGGAAGCCGTTATTTCCCAGCAGCTGATACCCACTATAGATGGTATGGGACGAGTGGCAGCTTTCGAAGTGATGCATGCAAACCATGCAGTTCGTAACCTTATCAGAGAAGGTAAATCCCATCAGCTGACTTCCGTTATGCAGACCAACCGGAAAATGGGTATGATTACCATGGATGAAGCCATCCAGCAGCTTTATTATTCCGGTCGTATCAGCCGTGATTTGGCTATCCAGTTTGCTACGGATCCTGACGGCATGGAAAATAAATTATAATTGTTTCTTATAATATGACAGTTCTATCGGCGGCCGCCTTTGGCCGGCCGCCCCTTATTCTTAAGTTCTCAGGGTCTTGTCCCTGTAACAACCAAATCAAATTTCAAGCACCATCAAACTATTCCAAATTTAAAAAAAATTATTTCGTAATTGCCTTGATATATGTGTGTTTTGCAATGTAAAGGCCTGTTATACTATTCAGTTTTTTTTATGCCGAATCCAACAGCAAATCCACATGCCGCAATTACGAGGAAAGGAGCAAAGTATGTTCAGTGTCATGAACACAGCCGGCATCCGTGGTATGGAAGCCTATCTTGTACATGTGGAGGTGGACATCTCCCGCGGTTTGCCCGGCTTTGAACTGGTAGGCAGTGCCGGAAACGAAGTGAAGGAGGCCAGGGAAAGAGTGCAGGTTGCATTAAAAAATGCCGGTATCTCTGTGCCGGTGGCAAAAATCACAGTCAACCTGTCTCCGGCAGACATCAGAAAGGACGGGACAGGCTATGATCTGCCCATTGCAGCCGGAATCCTGACCTGCATGGGCTTTGCGGAGGCAGCGGCATTGCAGGATACTGCTTTTTTGGGAGAACTGGCCTTAAACGGTGAGATACGCAGAGTAAACGGCGTGCTACCAATAGCACTGGCCTTAAAGAAGGAAGGCATCAGACGCATCCTGGTACCTGTGGAAAATGCAGGTGAATGTGCCACAGTGCCGGGTATATCCCTGATTGGTATCAGAGATTTGAAGGAATTTATCCATTATTTGCAGGTGGGAGAAGAGGAACGGAACAGGGAATTCCCGGCATTTGCAGTACCTTCTGCGTCCAGACGAAAAAACAGGGAAGCACTGGATTTCGCGGATGTTTACGGGCAGGAGAGCGCAAAGAGGGCGGCAGAGGTGGCAGCAGCCGGCTTTCATCATTTGATGCTGATGGGGCCGCCTGGAGCAGGTAAGACCATGATTGCAGGGCGCATCCCCGGTATCCTGCCGCCCTTGACAGAGCGGGAGCGGCTGGAAGTTTCCAGCATCTACAGCATTGCCGGAAAGCTGGAGGGAGAAAGCGGGCTGATGAATAAGCGTCCCTTTATTTCCCCGCACCATACCATATCGCCCCAGGCTCTTGCGGGAGGTGGCCGAATTCCAAGACCCGGCCTTCTCTCACTGGCCCACAGAGGCATCCTCTTTCTGGACGAGATGCCGGAGTTTTCTTCCGGAGTTCTGGAGGTGCTGCGCCAGCCCATGGAGGAAAAAAGAGTACAGATTGACAGAAGCCTGGGAACCTATACATATCCTGCTGATTTCATGCTGGTATGCGCTATGAA